>NZ_JBFUFU010000015.1:0-186962 GCF_056403275.1 Mycobacterium sp. P2_H7
ACCAGGGGGCACTCAGAAAAGAGTGAATAAAGTTACGGCGGCCATAGCGGCAGGGAAACGCCCGGACCCATCCCGAACCCGGAAGCTAAGCCTACCAGCGCCGATGATACTACCCTTTCGGGTGGAAAAGTAGGACACCGCCGAACACAATTTAAGTCCCCGGCCCTCCAATTTCGATTGGAGGGCCGGGGCATTTTGTGTTTCAGGTCGAATTCGCCGCGGCCATTTCAGAACAGCGCCGGCGAATTACGGCTCATCTCCATTTCCAGGAGAGCTTTCTTTTTATCCAATCCGCCGCCATAACCAGTGAGGCTGCCATTGGCGCCGATCACCCGATGGCAGGGCACGATGATGCCTATCGGATTGTGACCATTCGCCAATCCGACGGCGCGGTAAGCGGTCGGTGACCCTATTTGTTCGGCGATCTCCCCGTAGGTCCTCGTCTCGCCGTACGGAATGGTGAGCAGCGCCTGCCACACTTTGCGCTGGAAAGGTGTACCGAGCAATTCCAGGTCGAGGTCGAAGTCGGTACGCGAACCGTCGAAATACGCCCGCAATTGTTCCACCACATCGGGAAAGGCGTCGTCGTCGGGCTGCCACTGATCGCGGTTGGGTTCATAGGTCTGATCCACCATCCGCAGATGCATCAGCTGTCCGTCGATACCGGCCAACGTGAGCAGCCCGACCGGGCTGTCGATGGCGCGGAAATTCATCACCGACATCATTTCTCCTGTTCTACTGGCGGCGTTCCCTTGGGCGGCCAGTCGTTGACGGCATGGTCCAATGCGGTCCACAAGTGCTGGGTGGCATAGGCGCGCCACGGCCGCCAGGCCACGCTGTGTGCGGTGAGTGCAGCCGTGCCGGTGGGAAGCCCGAGAGATCCGGCCGCCGCTTGGACACCAAGGTCGGTCACCGGGAAGGCGTCCGGATCCCCGAGACCGCGCATTGCGATCACTTCCGCTGTCCACGGCCCGATCCCCGGCAACGCGAGAAGCTGCGCCCTGGCCCGGTTCCAGTCCACGCCCGTATCCAACTCGACCTCGCCGGCAGCCAGCGCCGCGACCAGGGCGATGACGGTGCGGCGCCGTGACCCGGGCATCTTGAGCTGATCCGGGTCCATCGCAGCCAGCTGCTCGACCGTCGGAAAGGTATGTGTGAGGCCGCCATCCGCATCGGCGATCGGTGTCCCGTACCGCCCGGCGAGCCGGCCGGCATGTGTGCGTGCGGCCTTGATGGACACCTGCTGGCCCAGCACCACTCGGATGGCGAGCTCGTCCTCGTCGACCGTGCGCGGGATGCGCTGCCCAGGTGCCTTGGCCACCAGCGGTGCCAGTTGGGCGTCGGCGCTCAGTGCCTCGACCACGGCAGTCGGGTCGGCATCGAGGTCGAGTAGCCGTCGACAGCGGGCGATGGCCGCGGACAGGTCCCGGAAGTCGTCGACCACCAGCCGGCATCGCACGTGATCGGGTTGCGGGGTCAGGCTCACCACTGCGGACCCGAACGCCAGGCGCAAGGTTCGCCGGTAGGCGCCGTCGCGCACCTCCTCGACGCCGGGGACAGCGCTGGCCGCCAGATGCCCGAACAAGCCCTCGAAGGCGAACGGGGTCCGGACGGGTAGCCGAAGGGTCAAGACGTCGGCACCGGCATGGTCGTCGCGGCCATACCGGGTCCTGGCTCGTCGGCGCAGTTCGGTGGGGGTGAGGGCGCAGACCTCGCGCACCGTGTCGTTGAACTGCCGGATACTCGCGAATCCGGCCGCGAAGGCGACGTCGCCGAACGGCAGATCGGTGGTCTCGATCAGAATTCGGGCCGTCTGGGTGCGCTGCGCCCGCGCCAGGGCCAGTGGATTGGCGCCCACCTCGGCTTGGAGGAGGCGCTCCAACTGCCGGGTGGTGTAGCCGAGGTGCGCCGCGAGTCCGGTGACGCCCGACCGGTCGACGGTACCGTCGGCGATCAGGCGCATCGCGCGGGCGACCACATCGCCGCGGACATTCCACTCCGGGGACCCCGGTGACGCATCGGGCCTGCAGCGCTTGCACGCTCGGAAACCCATGCGCTGGGCGGCCGCCGCCGTCGGATGGAACACCACGTTGCGGGCCAGCGGCGGACGTACGGGGCAGCTGGGGCGGCAATAGATTCCGGTGGTGAGCACGGCGGTGACGAACCACCCGTCGAACCGGGCGTCCTTGGACTGGACGGCCCGGTAGCAGCGGTCGAAATCGTCGTGCATGCAATCAGCTTTACACGCACCCACCGACAGCACTGGCGGAAAACCGACATCGAAGTGGTGCGGCGCCGCGGACGGTGCCGGCACTTTCGTGCACCGTGACGCGGGAGGGATGATGTCACCGCTGCGGCGAGAAACGTGCTGATAGAGGCTCTCGCCTCGCGCCGCCCTCGGGATCGGGCGGGTTCGGAATTCGGTCAATTGCACGCACCCGTGCACACATCGGTGGTATCGGTTGAACGTCCGTCAACAAGAGTTGCGATCACAGAAGAGGTGCAGCTTGTCCGGCAGCACAGCATTCATCGGCCGCATCGGCGGGCTGGCCGTGGCACTGGGAATCGGTGCCGCGATCGCCAACAGCCCGGGCATCGCTACCGCCGAGACCACCTCGGATTCGGCTCCGTCCGCCTCCGCGGATTCCGCGGACACCCCGAAAGCCGACGCCGCAGATGCGGCGCCCGCCGCCCATAATTCCCGCACCGCACGACGCCCGGTCGTGAAGACTCAGCGCGCGGAGGCCCGTCTGACCGAGAAGACCGAGAAGACCGAGAAGAAGGCGCGGGCGACCTCGGATCACCCCCGCGTCCCCAAGGACAATCCGGCCGCCGTGGCGCTGGCCGGCGTCGCGCGCCGCGAAGTGGGCCACGACAACGACGCCTCGTCGAACGTGCGCACTGCCACCGCGGCGAGCGGCGCCACGGCCAAGGTGCCGTCCACCACCGCCGAACCGGCTGTGACGACCAATCCGCTGGGCACCGCCAACCAGCTTGCGGCCGAGAAGGTGGCCAAGCGCACCGTCGATTCCCTTCCGGTCAAGCTGGTGAAACTTGTTCTTCGCGCGGGCTTCTTGTCCGCGGCCAAGCAACAGTTCGACCGGGTCGACGGTCCGGATCAGGAGAACCTCGACCGCCTCGACGCGGCGGTCGACGCGTATGCGCTGGCATCGGCATTCCAGCAGCAGTTGCTCAATTCGGCCAAGCCGACCGTCGTCATGCAGGTCGCCCCGCCGCACACCTGGTACGGACAGGACACCGGGGCGTCGCGGATCCTCTACGACAACCCGGACACCATCTACCGCTTCATGGGCGTCAACGGCGCCTCGAAGTACGTCATCACCGGCCGGTTCTCTGATCCCGACAAGGTGCCGGCCGACACCACCTTCAGCGTCCTGACCGGGCTGACCGGGGACACCACCTCGGTGCTCACCAAGGACAAACTGAAATTCAACGCGGACGGCAGCTTCACCATCACTGCGGACTCCACGCCGGCCGGCGGGCGCGACAACCATCTGCAGCTGCCGCCCGAAGCCACCCTCATCGCGACCCGGAACACGTTGTCGGACTGGGGAACCGAGGTTCCGATGAGCTTGGAGATCAAGCGCGTCGGTGGCCCGCCGAACAGCCTCTTCAGCCAGCTCGGCGGGTTCGCCATCCCGGGGATCGGGCCCACCGTGGTGCGCAATCCCTTGCTGACCAAGCTCGTCTCGCTGGTCCCGCCCCTACCCTTCGTGCCGCCGGTGGTGCGCGGCACGGTGACGGCGGTGATCATGGCGCTGGGCATCCAGCGCGAAGCCAAGTACATGGCCGTGGCCACCACCGATCCGACCACGGGTCAGCGCCAGGAACCGAACGTCTTCCGCAACCCCACCCGCAACGCGGAGTTCCTTGCCACCCAACTGCAGAGTGCCGGCTACTTCCAGCTCGACGACGACCAGGCACTCGTGTTGACCATCAACCCGGACGGCGCAGGCTATTTCGTGGTTCCGGTGACCGACGACTGGACGGTGACCAAGGACTACTGGAACGAGCAGACCAGCCTCAACCTCTCCCAGTCGGTGCGCAACGACGACGGCACCTACACGATCGTGGTGTCGCCGACCGATCCGCACGTGGCGAACTGGGTTTCCACCGGCGGACTGAACCAGGGCACCATCTCCATCCGCTTCCAGGGCCTCACCGAGGACACCGCCCCGACGGTGGGCTACCGGGTCGTCACGCTGGACAAACTCGCCGACGCGCTGCCGCAGGAAGCCACCTACGTCACCGCCGCGGATCGTGCCGTGCAGATCGCCACCCGCAAGAGCGGATTCAACAAGCGGTTCGCGCCCTATCCGCAGCCGTAGAATCTCGGCCTGTGGCCGCATTGGTACAGCAGTATCTGGACGTCATCCGATCCGAGCTCGCCGGGGTGAGCGACGGTGCGCTCGCGAGCTACATCCCGGAGTTGACCACCGTCGACCCCAACGGGTTCGGCGTCTCGCTCTCGTCCTCGGACGGCTTCGTCTACGAATCCGGTGATGCGGCAACCGAGTTCACCATCCAGTCGATCTCCAAACCGTTCACCTACGCGCTCGCCCTTGACCAGATAGGGCAACGGGCGGTCGATGCCAAGATCGGCGTCGAGCCCTCCGGGGAGGCGTTCAACGAGATCAGCGTCGACCGCATCACCAAGACGCCGAAGAACCCGATGATCAATGCCGGGGCGATCGCGGCGGTGTCACTCATTCCAGGCGCCACCCCGGATGAGAAGTTCGGGCTGATCCGGGAGTTCTACTCGGCGTTCGCCGGGCGGCAGTTGGACATCGACCCGGCGGTGTACGCGTCGGAGAAGCGGACCGGCAGCCGCAACCGGGCGATCGCCTACATGCTGGCCAGTTTCGGTGTGCTCGACGGTGATCCCGACGAGGTGCTCGATGTGTACTTCCGGCAATGCTCGTTCAACGTCACCACCACCGACCTGGCCCGGATGGCCGCCACGCTGGCCCGCGGCGGGATCAATCCGATGACCGGGCGCCGGGTGACCGACGCGGGGGTGGTCAAGCGGACGTTGTCGGTCATGGTGACGTGCGGGATGTACGACGCCGCTGGCGATTGGGTCAGTGCGGTCGGCATGCCGGCCAAGAGTGGGGTGGGCGGCGGCATCGTGGCGGTGCTGCCCGGCCAGGTGGGCATCGGTGTCTACTCGCCGCTGCTGGATACCAAGGGCAACAGCGTGCGCGCAGTGTTGTTGTGCCGCAGTCTGTCCGAGCAGCTGGGCCTGCACTTCCTGACCGTCTCGCGCGATTCCCGCGCGACCTTGCGCGCCGTCTACGAACCCCACGACAACATCCGGGTCTACGAGACACACGGGGATCTGCTGTTCTGCGGGGCCGAGCAGGTGGTGCGCACCGTCGACCGCGGCTGCGACGACTTCACGGTCGGCATCCTGGATGTCTCGCGCGTCGACGATATCGACGATGCGGCCAGGGCGTTGCTCTCCGGGATGAGCACCGTGCTGCGTGACCGCGGCAAGGCCGGACTGATCGTCGACCCCGACCGCATCGTGATCCCCGAGGGATCGGAGTTCGAGGACATCCGGTACGTCAGCGTGGAGGATGCCGTGGACGCCGCCCGGGCGCTGGTGCGCGGGCAGTGAGGCGCTCAGACCGGTAGGGCCAGCCGGGTGGGCTCGTCGAGTCCGCGCAGGGCGACGGTGTCGCCGAGAGTCCAATGGGCGCTCTCGGTCTCGGTGGCGCCCTGCAGCGTGGCCGAGGACGCCACCAGCTGGCCCGGCACGGTTTTCGAGTGCTCGCACAACCGGGCCGCCTCGTTCACCGGCTCGCCGATCACCGTGTACTCGAAACGCTCCTTCGCGCCGACGTTCCCCGCCACCACTTGGCCTGCCGCCACGCCGATTCCCGCGTTCAGTTCGGGGACCTCGGTACGCAGGCGGGTGGCGATGGCGCGGGCGGCGCCCAGTGCCTCATCCTCGGCGTTCGGCAGCGAGACGGGGGCGCCGAACACCGCCAGCACCGCGTCGCCCTCGAATTTGTTGACCAGGCCGTGGTGCTGGTCCACCTCGTCGACGATGACGGCGAAGAAGCGGTTCAGCAGCGCGACCACCTCCACGGCCGGCCTGCTGGCGACCAGTGCGGTGGAACCGATGACATCGACGAAAACCACTGCGGCGTGGCGTTCCTCGCCGCCGAGCTCAGGGCGTTCCTTCTCCGCCAAGGCGGCCACGTCACGGCCGACGTGCTTTCCGAAGAGATCACGTACCCGCTCACGTTCACGCAGGCCGACCACCATCGAGTTGAAGCCGCGCTGTAGCTGGCCGAGTTCGGTCCCGTCGAACACCACCAGCTCGGTGTCGAGGTCGCCCTCTGCGACGCGGTTGAGCGCGGCCCGCACCACCCGCACGGGTGTGGCGGTGAGCCAGGACAGAATCCACATGAGGATGAAACCGAACACCAGCGCGAAGATCGCGAGGATCATCACCGCCACGGTGAACTGCGTCGGCGACACGATCTGCAGCGAGAGCGTGATGATGGCGGCGAGCAGGATGCCCAGCACCGGTACTCCGGAGCCCAGCGCCCAGACCGTCATCGTCCGGCCCATGATGCCGGGCGCGAAACGACGTGGCGGCGGGCCGACTTCCAGAGCCTGGGCGGCGACCGGGCGCAGCGCGAACTCGGTGAACAGATAGCAGCTTGCCGACACCACGATGCCGGGAAAGCTGATGCCGAGAAGCACTTTGGGGATGTACTGGCTGTCCTGCAGGCCGTACAGCAGGGTCAGCACGAAGGTTCCGATCGCCCACAGCACCAGCAGCACGCGGGTCAGCCGCCACGGGGCGAAGAAGGTGTTGCGCTGATCGCGCGGGGTGGGCTCGCGTTCCTCGAGCGCCCAGCGGACGTTGTTGATCACGCGGTTCGTCGCCCAGATGACGCCGACGATGAACGCCAGCGTGATGTAGGCGGGTGCGACCGCGAACGTGATCCAGAGCACCTTCGGGTCGAAGACGCTGGGCACCGGGAACGTCACGGTGACGACGAGAAGCGCGACCCCGACCCCGATGAGGTTGGCGCCGAGCACCACCGTCGTGAGGATCGTCTGGATGCGGACACGGCGCCGGCGCTGGCTCTCCGAGACGCGGCCCAGGATCCACGATCCGTACTCCGGAGTGGCGCTGCCGTGACTGGTCTGGCGGGTCATCCTCTCCAGGACACGGCCGAGGCGTTGGGCAGCGGTCTTTTCTGGAGTCATCGTGGCGCCAGCCTAGTGACAAAGCCCGGGCAATCTATGGTGGTTCGGTGCGCCTCGTCATCGCCCAATGCACCGTCGATTACGTCGGCCGCCTCACCGCTCACTTGCCCTCGGCTCGCCGGCTGCTGCTGTTCAAGGCCGACGGCTCGGTCAGCGTGCATGCGGACGACCGCGCCTACAAGCCGCTGAACTGGATGAGTCCGCCCTGCTGGGTCACCGACGCGACGGCCGACGGCGCCGAGACGGTGTGGGTGGTGGAGAACAAGGCGGGGGAGCAGCTCCGCATCACCGTGCAGGACATCGAGCACGACTCCAGCCACGAGCTGGGCGTGGATCCCGGGTTGGTCAAGGACGGGGTCGAGGCCCACCTGCAGGTGCTGCTGGCCGAGCACGTCGAACTGCTGGGCGCGGGGTTCACCCTGGTGCGCCGCGAGTACATGACGGCGATCGGTCCGGTGGATCTGATGTGCCGGGATGAGACCGGCCGGTCGGTGGCCGTGGAGATCAAGCGGCGGGGCGAGATCGACGGCGTCGAGCAGTTGACCCGCTACCTCGAGCTGCTCAATCGCGATACCGTGCTGGCGCCGGTCAGCGGCGTCTTCGCCGCCCAGCAGATCAAGCCGCAGGCCCGCACGTTGGCCGAGGATCGCGGAATCCGTTGTGTGGTACTGGATTACGACAAGATGCGCGGCATGGACAACGACGAGTTCCGGTTGTTCTGATGGCGCGGCGTCCGGTTCGGCGAGCCCGGCCGATGCGGCCGCTGCCGTCGCCGCCGCGGCTGGAGATCGGTCCCGACGGCGACGACTATCACGTGCGGCCGGTGCCGGCGGCACGTGCGGAGAAGTTCTACCGCTGCCCCGGCTGCGATCACGAGCTCAAGCCGGGCGTTGCGCATGTGCTGGTGTGGCCCGCACACGGTCCTGACATGGAGGACCGCAGGCACTGGCATACGCCGTGCTGGACGAACCGAGCGAATCGAAGCCCGACGCGTCGCTGGAGTTAGTGCTCTTCAGCAGCCGGTTCGACGAGCTCGATCAGCACGCCACCGGCGTCCTTGGGATGGATGAAGTTGATCCGGGAGTCTGCGGTACCGCGCCGCGGCGCGTCGTAGAGCAGCCGGACGCCGTCGGCGCGCAGGCGCTCGGACAGGGCGTCGATGTCGCTGGTCCGGTAGGCCAGCTGCTGCAGGCCGGGCCCGCGGGTGTCGATGAACTTGGCGATGGTGGACTTCTCGTCCAGCGGGGACAACAGCTGGATCTGTGCACTGCCCTTGGCGGCGCCGCGTACCGACAGCATGGCCTCGCGGACGCCCTGATCCTCGTTGACCTCTTCGTGCAGCACGATCATGCCGAGGTGGTCGTGGTACCACTTGATCGCGGCATCCAGGTCCGGCACGGCGATTCCGACGTGATCGATCGCGGTCACCAGTGCGCTGGCGAGGGCCGGTCGGGCGTCGACGTGCTCGGTGGTCATAGACTAAAAGTAACCTGACATAGCAGTTTTTATGCCTGTGTGATAGGCCACACTAGGCTTTACAGAACCCTTGGAGGATGGAAATGACGACCTCGGTGATCGTTGCGGGCGCCCGTACCCCGGTTGGCAAGCTGATGGGGTCGCTCAAGGACTTTTCTGGCAGCGATCTGGGGGCCATCGCCATCAAGGGCGCCCTGGAGAAGGCCGGTGTCGCTGCCTCTGAGGTCGACTACGTGATCATGGGTCAGGTGCTGACCGCCGGTGCAGGGCAGATGCCCGCGCGCCAGGCCGCCGTCGCAGCCGGGATCGGCTGGGACGTGCCGTCGCTGACCATCAACAAGATGTGCCTGTCCGGCATCGATGCCATCGCGCTGGCCGATCAGCTGATCCGCGCCGGTGAGTTCGAGGTCGTGGTGGCCGGTGGCCAGGAGTCCATGAGCCAGGCGCCGCACCTGCTGCCCAAGAGCCGCGAGGGCTTCAAGTACGGGGACACCACGCTGGTGGACCACCTGGCCTATGACGGCCTGCACGACGTGTTCACCGATCAGCCGATGGGCGCGCTCACCGAGCAGCGCAACGATGTGGACCAGTTCACCCGCGCGCAGCAGGACCAAGTGGCCGCCCAGTCGCACCAGAAGGCCGCGGCCGCCTGGAAGGACGGCGTCTTCGCCGACGAGGTGGTGGCGGTCTCGATCCCGCAGCGCAAGGGTGACCCCATCGAGTTCACCGAGGACGAGGGCATCCGGGCCAACACCACCGCGGAATCGCTGGGTGGGCTCAAGCCGGCGTTCCGCAAGGACGGCACCATCACCGCCGGCTCGGCGTCGCAGATCTCCGACGGTGCCGCCGCGGTCGTGGTGATGAGCAAGGCCAAGGCCGAAGCGCTCGGGCTGCAGTGGCTGGTCGAGATCGGCGCGCACGGTGTGGTCGCGGGCCCGGATTCCACGCTGCAGAGCCAGCCCGCCAACGCCATCAAGAAGGCCATCGAGCGGGAAGGCATCACCGTCGAGCAGCTCGACGTCATCGAGATCAACGAGGCGTTCGCCGCGGTCTCGCTGGCCTCGACGAAGGAACTCGGCGTGGACCCGGAGAAGGTCAACGTCAACGGTGGCGCCATCGCGATCGGTCACCCGATCGGCACGTCCGGCGCCCGGATCACCCTGCATGCCGCCCTGGAGCTGGCCCGCAAGGGCTCCGGTTACGCCGTCGCCGCGCTGTGCGGTGCCGGCGGCCAGGGCGACGCGCTGATCCTGCGCCGCCCCTGACATCAACGACGGGGCGTAGTAGCTGACCGATTCCTCGGGCACAATGGCCGGTATGGCGAGTGTTGTTCGAGGATTCGGTGCCGAGCGTGGTCCCGGCTGGTTTCGCGTGGTGGCGGCGGCTGAAGCCGTCAGCTGGGTGGGTCTGCTGGTCGGGATGTACTTCAAGTACGTGGGTACACCCCGCACCGAGATCGGTGTGAAGGTGTTCGGACCGATCCACGGCGGCATCTTCGTCGCTTTCGTGCTGCTCGCGGTGCTGGTGGGGCTGGCGCACAAGTGGTCGCTGTCGACCTGGGTCCTGGCCTTGCTGGCAAGCATCGTGCCGTTGGCCAGTGTGATCTTCGTCATGTGGGCGGACCGCACCGGCCGGCTCGGCCGGATGCGGCAACCAGCCGGGTCGAGCACTCCCGCGACGTGACAGACTTGTCGGCGTGACACGACCCCGGCCGTCTCTGGGCCCCGCGCTGGCAGGCGCGATCGATCTGTCGGCCCTCAAGCAACCCCCGCCGTCGCAGGCCGCCCCCGCAGGCCCGTCCGGCGCCATCCAGGTGACCGAAGCCAACCTCGAAGCCGAGGTCCTGGTCCGCTCCGGCGAGAAGCCCGTGGTGGTGCTGCTGTGGACCCCGCGTAGCGAGGCCAGCGTCGCGCTCGGCGACGTCTTCGCCGAGTTGGCCGCTGCCGACGGCGACACCTGGGCGCTGGCTCTGGTGAACGTCGACACCACACCGCGGGTGGCGCAGATGTTCGGTGTGCAGGCTGTCCCCACCGTCGTGGCGGTCGTCGGCGGCCAGCCGGTGGCCAGCTTCCAGGGCCCGCAGCCCCCGGAGCAGCTGCGACGCTGGATCGATTCGCTGCTGCAGGCCGCGGCGGGCAACGGCGGCGGCGAGGGCGACGAGCCCGAGCAGGTCGACCCCGAGGTGGCCGCCGCGCGGGAGCATCTGGACAACGGCGACTTCGACGCCGCGCTGGCCGCCTACCAGGCGATCCTGGTGGCCAAGCCGAACGACGCCGAGGCCACCGGGGCCATCCGTCAGATTTCTTTCCTGCAGCGGGCGACCGTCCGCAATCCTGATGCCGTCGCGGCGGCCGACGCCGCCCCCGGCGACATCGAAGCCGCGTTCGCCGCTGCCGATGTCGAGATCCTGCAGCAGAGCGTCGCACCGGCGTTCAACCGGCTGATCGCGCTGATCAAGCGGACCGCCGGAGACGACCGCACGGCCGTCCGGACCCGGCTGATCGAACTCTTCGAGCTGTTCGACGCGGCCGACCCGGACGTCATCGCCGGTCGGCGCAACCTGGCCAACGCGCTGTACTGAGCGCCGAGGTCGGGCTCAGGCGGGCTCGAACCAGAGCGCGGCCAGCGGCGGCAACGACATCAGCGCGGAGGCGGGACGGCCGTGCCACGGCTCGGCGGTGGCTTCCACCGCGCCGAAATTGCCCAGGCCGGAACCGTTGTAGATGGTCGCGTCGGTGTTGAGCACCTCGCGCCAGGTCCCGGTGTGCGGCAGGCCGAGCCGGTACTGCGCGTGCTCGGCACCGGAGAAGTTGAACACGCAGGCCAGCACGGATCCGTCGTCGCCGAAGCGCAGGAAGCTGAGCACGTTGTTCGTCGAGTCGTTGGCGTCGATCCACGAGTAGCCGTCGGGAACGGTGTCCCGCGACCACAGCGCACGACGGCTGCGGTAGAGCCCGTTGATATCGGTGACCAGCCGCTGGATGCCGGTGGAGAAGCTCTGCTCGCCGAGTTGGAACCAGTCCAGCCCGCGCTCCTCGGACCATTCCGCGCGCTGCCCGAACTCCTGGCCCATGAACAGCAGCTGCTTGCCGGGATGGGCCCACTGGTAGGCCAGCAGACCTCGCACGCTGGCGGCCTTGGTGTGATCGTTGCCCGGCATCCGGCCCCACAGGGTGCCCTTGCCGTGCACCACCTCGTCGTGGCTGATCGGCAGCACGTAGTTCTCGCTGAACGCGTACAGCATCGAGAAGGTCATCTCGTGATGGTGGTAGTTGCGGTGGATGGGGTCGCGGGCGATGTAGGCCAGCGTGTCGTTCATCCAGCCCATGTTCCATTTCATGGAAAAGCCAAGGCCACCAAGGTTTGTCGGGCGGGTGACGCCGGGCCACGAGGTGGATTCCTCGGCGACGGTGACGATGCCGGGGTGGATCTTGTGCACCGTGGCGTTCATCTCCTGCAGGAACTGCACCGCCTCCAGGTTCTCGCGGCCGCCGTATTTGTTCGGGGTCCAGCCGTCGGCCGGCCGCGAGTAATCCAGGTACAGCATGGACGCTACGGCGTCGACGCGCAGCCCGTCGATGTGGAATTCCTGCAGCCAGTACAAAGCGTTGGCCACCAGGAAGTTACGCACCTCCGAGCGGCCGAAGTCGAATACGTAAGTGCCCCAGTCCAGTTGCTCGCCCCGGCGGGGATCGGCGTGTTCGTAGAGGGCGGTGCCGTCGAATCGGCCCAGTGCCCAGGAATCCTTCGGGAAGTGCGCAGGCACCCAGTCGACGATGACCCCGATACCGGCCTGGTGCAACGTGTCGACCAGGTGTCGGAACTCATCGGGGGTGCCCAGACGCGAGGTCGGCGCGTAGTACGACGTGACCTGGTAGCCCCACGACCCGCCGAACGGGTGCTCGGCGACCGGCAGCAGCTCCACGTGCGTGAAGCCCTGTGCCACCACGTATTCGGTGAGTTCGTCGGCGAGCTGGCGGTAGGTCAGGCCCGGCCGCCACGACATCAGGTGCACCTCGTAGGTGCTCATCGGCTCGAACACCGGGTTGCGCAGGGCCCGCCCGGTCATCCATTCGTCGTCGCTCCAGGTGTAGGTGCTCTCGTTCACCCGCGACGCCCGCGCCGGCGGAACCTCGGTGGCGAATGCCATCGGGTCGGCCCGCTCGGTGACCACGCCGTCGGCGCCGTGCACGCGGAATTTGTACAGTCCGTCGGTCGGGAAGCCCGGCCAGAAGACCTCCCACACCCCGGTGGAACCGAGAGTCCGCAGCGGGGCGTCGTTGCCGGCCCAGTGATTGAAATCGCCGATCAGGCTGACGCCCTTGGCATTCGGGGCCCACACGGCGAACGAAACACCTTCCACCGGGCCGTCGGGGGTGGTGTAGGTGCGTGGGTGGGCACCCAGCACGTCCCACAGTCGTTCGTGGCGCCCCTCTGCGAAGAGGTGCAGATCCACGTCCCCGAGGGTCGGCAGGAAGCGGTACGGGTCGGCCGTCGTGACGGAATGACCGTCGGGATAGCTGATTTTCAGTCGATAGTCGATCAAGCCGGTGATCGGCAGCGCGACCGCGAACAACGCGTCCTCCACGTGGCTGAACGGGTACCGCTCACCGCCGACGAGTGCCGTGACCTCGGATGCGTTGGGCCGCAGCACCCGGATGACGGTGTGATCACCGTATTCGTGCGCGCCGAGGATCGAGTGCGGGTCATGGTGCTCGCCGGACAGCAGGCGGTGCAGGTCGGCATCGCCGGGACGCAGGTGCGTGCTGGTGGCAGGGTTGATCCGGGTCATCGGTTCACTCCCTTCGCAGTAGGGTCATTCGGTCGTCGTGCGGGATCAGCGGCATGTTGATGACATGGGCGACGGTCCTGACGGGGTCCAGGCGGACGTAATTGGACTGGCCCCATTGGTATTCCTCGCCCGTGATCTCGTCGCGGACCCAGAACCGCTCGTAGGCCTCCATGCCCAGTGCGGCCATGTCCAGCCAGAGCGTGCCCTCCTCCGGGCCGAACGCATTGAGCGTCACCACCACCAGGACACAGTCACCGCTGATCGGGTCGAACTTGCTGTACGCCAGCAGTGCGTCGTTGTTGATGTGGTGGAATTTGATGGTGCGCATCTGTGCCAGCGCCGGGTGCAGGCGCCGAATCTCGTTGAGCCGGGATACGAATGGCTCGAGCGAGCGCCCGGCGGCCAGAGCCGACTCGAAATCACGCGGCCGCAGTTCGTACTTCTCCGAGTTCAGGTACTCCTCGCTGCCCTCGCGCACCGGTTCGTGCTCGAAGAGTTCGAAGCCGGAATACACGCCCCACGCCGGACTGAGAGTGGAGGCCAGGGCGGCGCGGATGGCGAACATGCCGGGACCGCCGTGCTGTAGCGACTCGTGCAGGATGTCGGGGGTGTTGACGAACAGGTTGAGCCGCGCGGTGTCGGCGTATTTGGCGATGTCCTCGCCGAATTCGGTGATCTCCCACTTGGCGGTTCGCCAGGTGAAATACGAATAAGACTGGGTGAAGCCGAGTTTGGCCAGGCCGTACATCCGTGCCGGTCGGGTGAACGCCTCGGACAGGAACAGCACCTCGGGCGCTTCGTCTTTGACCTTGCCGATCAGCCACGCCCAGAAGTTCGGCGGCTTGGTGTGCGGGTTGTCGACACGGAAAATCTTGACACCGTGCGAGATCCAGTGCCGCACCACCCGCAGCACTTCCTCGTACAGGCCGGCCGGGTCGTTGTCGAAGTTGATCGGATAGATGTCCTGGTACTTCTTCGGCGGATTTTCCGCGTAGGCGATGGTGCCGTCGGGCAGCACCGTGAACCACTCCGGATGCGCCTTGGCCCACGGGTGGTCGGGAGCGCACTGCAACGCCAGGTCCAGGGCGACCTCCAGGCCCTGATCGGTTGCGGCGGCGACGAAGTCGTCGAATCCCTCGATGCCACCCAACTCGGGGTGCACGGCGTCGTGGCCACCCTCGTCACTGCCGATGGCCCACGGCGAACCGACGTCGCCGGGTGCCGCTGTCACCGAGTTGTTGGGACCCTTGCGGTGCACCTTGCCGATCGGGTGGATCGGCGGCAGGTACACCACGTCGAAGCCCATCCGGGCGACGCGCGGCAGGTCTTTCGCGGCGGTGGCGAACGTGCCGTGCACCGGGTTGCCGTCACCGTCCCAGCCGCCGGTGGAGCGCGGGAACAGTTCATACCAAGCCGAGAACCGGGCCAGCGGGCGGTCCACCCACACGCCGAATTGTTCACCGCGGGTGATCAATTCACGCAGCGGATACTTCCGCAGCAAGTCACTGACCGCGGGGGAGAGGGCTTCGGCCGCGCGGGTCAGAGGATCCCCCGGCCTGCGAAGGGCCGCAGCGGCGTCCAGCAGTGGCTGCCGGTGCTCGCGGGGTACTCCGGTGGAGGCCCGCTCCAGCAGTTGCGCACCGACCAGTAGATCGTTGGACAGTTCGGTTTCACTCTGGCCGGCGTCGAGTTTGGCGGTGACCGCCTTTCGCCACGTACTGATGGGGTCACTCCAACCATCTACCCGGAAAGTCCACAACCCAACCCGGTCCGGGGTGAACTGGCCGTGGAACACGTCGGGCGTGCGACCCGGTGCCATCGGGAGGGCCAGCGGTTTGATGCGCGGCGGGGTGGCAGGCACGGGGGGCGTCGGTTTGATCCCCGGCGGATCGCCGACAAGCTGCGGGTACGCGGAACCGTGATAACGCACCACCAGCGTCGAGGCCACTGCGTCATGGCCCTCGCGCCACACTGCCGCGCTGACCGGCACCACCTCGCCGACGACAGCTTTGGCAGGGAAACGCCCGCCGGACAGTACGGGCGCGACGTCATCGATCTCGATACGACCGGGCACCCATTCACTCCCTCATGTGGGCGCGGCTGTCTCGCCGCGCGTCGATGTCCACCGTAGTAGTCAGATGCGCACAGGGTGCCCGATGAAGCCACGTTGTAATCACCCCCGGTGGGCTGGGGGCACCACCCGCTTGCGGGGGAGAGCGCAGCGACCGGGGAGGAGTGCCGGTGGGCAGGAGCGCAGCGACCGGGGAGGAGTGCCGGTGGGATTGTCCGTAAGGTGAAGACACGTGAAAGCTCTTCGCCGGTTCACCGTCCGAGCCCACCTGCCCGATCGTCTCGGCGCCTTGGAGCGCCTGTCCAACAATCTGCGGTGGTCGTGGCACAAACCGACGCAGGATCTGTTCGCGGCCATCGACGGCGAACTCTGGCAGCAGGTCGGGCAGGATCCCATCGCGCTGCTCGGCGGGGTCAGCCCGCACCGGCTCGACGAACTCGCGGCCGACGGCGGCTTTCTGGAACGTGTCGACCACCTTGCCGCCGATCTGGACAACTACCTGACCCGGCCGCTGTGGTATCAGGAGAAGCAGTCCGCCGGTGATGCGTTGCCCAGCGGAATCGCCTATTTCTCTATGGAGTTCGGTGTCGCCGAGGTGCTGCCGAACTATTCCGGTGGTCTCGGCATTCTTGCCGGTGACCACCTGAAATCCGCCTCGGATCTGGGGCTGCCGCTGATCGGCGTCGGCTTGTACTACCGGTCCGGCTACTTCCGGCAGTCACTGACCGCCGACGGCTGGCAGCACGAGAACTATCCGTCGCTCGATCCGCAGGGGTTGCCGCTGCGGCTGCTGACCCGCGGTGACGGGGAACCGGTGCTGATCGATCTCGCGCTGCCCGACGGCGCGCACCTGTTCGCCCATGTCTGGGTGGCCCAGGTGGGCCGAATCCCGTTGCTGCTGCTCGATTCTGATATCGGCGAGAACGAGCACGACCTGCGCACCGTCACCGATCGGCTGTATGGCGGTGACCAGGAGCACCGCATCAAGCAGGAGATCCTCGCCGGTATCGGCGGGGTCCGTGCCATCCGCGCGTATACCGAGATCGAAGGCCGTCCCGCGCCCGAGGTGTTCCACATGAACGAGGGGCACGCGGGATTCCTGGGTGCCGAACGCATCCGTGAGCTGATCGACGCCGGGCTGGACTTCGACACCGCGCTGACGGTGGTGCGCTCCTCCACGGTGTTCACCACGCACACCCCGGTGCCCGCCGGTATCGACCGGTTCCCGGTCGAGCTGGTCGAGCACTATTTCGGAGCGGGCGTGAATTCGCTTCTGCTGCCTGGTGTTCCGCTGGACCGGATCATCGCTTTCGGCGCGGAGGACGATCCGTCGAAGTTCAACATGGCGTATATGGGCCTGCGGCTGGCCCAGCGCGCCAACGGGGTGTCGCTGCTCCACGGGCGGGTCAGCCGGGAGATGTTCAACGAGCTCTGGCCGGGTTTCGACACCGCCGAGGTGCCCATCGGGTCCATCACCAACGGGGTGCACGCACCGACGTGGGCGGCCCCGCAATGGGTGGAGCTGGCGCGCGAGCTGATCGGCAGCGACGACCTGGATTCGCTGAGCGAAGCGGAGACCTGGCAGCGGCTGCAGCAGGTCGACCCCGGGCATCTGTGGTGGATCCGGTCGCAACTGCGGGCACTGCTCGTGCAGGATGTCCGGGCCCGGCTGCGCCGGTCCTGGCTGGAACGGGGCGCGTCCGAGGCGGAGCTCGGCTGGATCGCCACCGCGTTCGACCCCGAGGTGCTGACCATCGGGTTCGCCCGCCGGGTGCCCACCTACAAGCGGCTCACCCTGATGCTGCGCGATCCGGTCCGGCTGGAGAAGTTGCTGCTCGACGAGTCACGGCCCCTGCAGCTGATCGTCGCCGGTAAATCGCACCCGGCCGATGACGGCGGCAAGGCGCTGATCCAGCAGATCGTGCGCTTCGCCGACCGCCCCGAGGTGCGTCACCGCATCGCGTTCCTGCCGGACTACGACATGTCGATGGCGCGGCTTCTCTACTGGGGTTGCGACGTGTGGCTGAACAATCCGTTGCGCCCGCTGGAGGCGTGTGGCACGTCGGGCATGAAGAGCGCCCTCAACGGCGGGCTGAACCTGTCCATCCGCGACGGGTGGTGGGACGAGTGGTACGACGGCGAGAACGGTTGGGAGATCCCGACCGCAGACGGCCTCGCCGATGAGGGCCGCCGTGACGACATCGAGGCAGGGGCGCTCTACGACCTGCTGGAATCCTCGGTGACGCCGAAGTTCTACGAGCGCAACGAACATGGCGTGCCCGCCCGGTGGGTGGAGATGGTGCGCCATACCCTGCAGGTGCTCGGCCCGAAGGTGCTGGCGTCGCGGATGGTGCGCGACTACACCGAGAAGTACTACGCCCCGGCGGCGCAGTCGCTGCGCGCCACCATCGAACCCGGCGGCGATGCCAGCGGGGAGCCGTTCGGTGCGGCTCGGGAGCTGGCCGACTACCGGCAGCGCGCGGTCGCGGCGTGGCCGCGGATCCAGATCACCGATGTCGACAGCTCCGGGCTGCCCGACACCCCGGTACTGGGCAGCGAGCTGACCTTGACCGCCTCGGTATATCTGGCCGGTCTGGCCCCCGACGAGGTGGTGGTGCAGGCGGTGCTCGGCAGTGTGGACGCCGGCGACGTGCTGCAGAATCCCGTGACCGTGGCCATGTCACTCGTCGGATCCGCGGACGGCGGTAACCAGATCTTCTCGACCACCGCACCGCTGCCCGCGGCCGGCCCCGTCGGCTACACGGTGCGGGTGCTGCCGAAGCACCGCCTGCTGGCCGGCACGGGTGAACTCGGGCTCGTCACGCTGGCATGAGTCAAGTCCTCGACGTCGAAGTGCCGGGCGGCCCGTACGCCCTGACCCCGGGACCCGACGGTGCTGTCTGGGTGACGCTGGTGCACAGCGGGGAGATCGCCCGCGTCGCGCCCGATGGCGGGCTCGCCGTCTATCCGGTGCATCCCGAGAGCAAGCCGTCGATCATCACCCCGGGGCCCGACGGTGCGCTGTGGTTCACCCGCAGCGGCGATGACCGGATTGGCCGTATCGAGGTGGACGGCTCGCTCAGTGAAGTCGAATTGCCGCACGGCAGTTCGCCTTTCGGTCTGTGCGTGGGGTCGGACGATGCCCTGTGGTTCACCGCGATGACCTCCGGCATGGTCGGGCGGATCGACGCGGCCGGTGCGGTGGACATGGTGGCCGCACCGGGCGGGAGCCCGTCGATGATCACTGCGGGACCCGACGGTGCCTTGTGGTTCACGCTCAACGGGACCAGTGCGATCGGCCGGGTGGACATGGCGGGCACGGTCAGCACCCGCCAGACCCCGACGCCGTCGTCGGGACCGGTCGGGATCACCGCGACCCACGACGACGCGGTGTGGTTCACCGCCATCCGCGCCGACAAACTCGGCCGCATCCCGATGAACGAGGCGATCCAGGAGCTCGACCTGCCCGGCAAACCGCACGCGGTGGTGGCCGACCAGGCCGACGGCGTGTGGGTCAGCCTCTGGGGCGCCGACCAGCTCGCCCGGGTGAGTGCGGACGGTGATGTCGCGACGATCGATCTGCCCGCGGGCAGCGAACCGCACGGCTTGGCGGTGGCACCCGACGGTGCGCTGTGGGTGGCGCTGGAATCGGGTTACGTGCTGAGGTTGCCCAGCCCGACCGAACGAGCCTGAGCGCTTTTCTGAGCACACCTGGTGGCGGTGAGAACGGGATTGGGTAAGTTCCGAGAATGCCGATCCGGTCGACCGTGCTGGGCGCCTGCGCCGGGGCGCTGGTGCTGTGTGCCCCGCTATGCGTCGGGGTGGCCGGCGCCGACCCCGCCGACCCCGCGATCGAACCCGTCGCCGCCGACGCGTCACCGCCGCCCGACGGTACGCCACCGCCGCCCCCGCTCGACGACGGCAGGGTCGCCTCGGCGCCACCACAGACGTTGAAGACACCCGACGGCTGGACGCTGACCATCTCGTCCAAGGACGAGACGCAGATGCCCATCGCCCCGCTGACCACGGCCGTCTCCTCCCGCGAGTACTCCGCCGGCGGCACCTTCACCGGCCGCCTGGATGCCCCGGACGGTGAATCGCCGCGCGGCGTACTGGAGGTCGGGTTTCAGATCGGCTGCGGAATCGACATGAGCACGTCCAACGGTGTCGTGATGAACGGGTCCATCGGGTTGAACAGCGGTCTGGGCTTCAGCGGTCCGCTCGGCGCGCTGCCGACGGGCGTCGCGCCCATCTTCTCGGTCCCGATCACCGGCGGTATCGCGGTGGCCCTGAAACCCGGTCTGGTGAACACCGTCCCGGTGGTGAAGAAGGAGTTCAAAGGCCCCGACCCGTGGGTGATGGTGTCCAACTTCCACATCAAGATCGACGGGTGCGTCGGCCAGTCGTTCCTGCGCTCCTACGCCGTGCTGACCCGTTCCACCGACCAATCCGACGTCGTGCTCGGGTACTACGGGCTGACGAAGATCGTCTGAGCGCTCAGGGGAACCGCTTGAAGCAGCGGTCCTCGTCGCCGAGCACGCCGACCCGGAACGCGTCGATCCGGGAGAAGCCCGACGGCACGGACTCCCCGTTGACGTCGCTGGCGACCAGACCGTTGATGAGGATGCCGGAGACGGCTTCGTCGACGTCGCCCGCGGTCAGCTGAATGGTGTTGCCGTCCGGCGTGTTCACCTCCTGGGTCATCTTCACCGTGGCGACACCCGTGAGGCAGGCGGTCCGCAGCGCGGCCTTGGCGCTGTCGAGGGCCACGCCGCCGCGCTCATGCTGGATCGCCTGCATGTACCTGGACACCAGCACCGAGTAGGCGGTGTTGTCCCCGGTGGTCAGGCCCGTCCCGTGCTCGTCCTCGGATTGGGCACCCACCGCCTCCAGCGCGGGCAGATCCACCGACATGGTGTTGCTCGCCGGGCAGAACGTCACCGCCGCATCGGAATGCGCGTCGGGGCAGTCGGGCCGGTCGAAGGTCAGATTCGGTGGATTCTGGGGGGAGAACAGGATGCCCATCGCGTCGATGATGGACCGCACCGACTCCTCGGAGATCTGCAGTTCGCCCGACTGGTCCTCGGGCAGCAGCACCGGCAGGTCACCGCGCCGCTGCTTGATCTCGGCAGGGTCGATCGACGCGCAGGACGTGGCGCCGTCGGTGAAGCCGAACTGGAAGGCCGACACCCGTTCGAAGGCCGAGCCGTGTTCGTCCGCGCCGGCCTCGGTGTCACCCTCGTTCAGCAGCGGGTCGCGGAACGAGATCATCGCCGCCAGCAGATTGTTCAGGCCGTCGCCGGTGGACAGCGTGAATCGCTTGGAGTGGCCCTCTGCCACCCAGCGCATGTACGAACCTGCCAGGCAGTCGGCCTGCTGCTCGGAGACCAGGGTGGGGGTGGATTTGCGGACCAGACCGGCCTGCTTCTGCACCGAATGCCCGTATTCGTGGGCGAGCACCATGGTGACCGCCATGTCGCCGTTGGCCTTGCGCAGCGAGGGCATCAGCACGCCGCGGTCCCAGCCGATGGTGTTGTCGTCATGACAGAACGCCGCGTTGACCAGGTTGTAGGTGTCCGACCCGCAGAACTCGCCGTCGAAACCGTCGGCGTCCCAGGAGATCAGCTCGTCGACGGGGGTGAAGTCGCCGTCGAACGCGTCGGGGAAGGCCTGGCTCCAGAACTCTTCGATATCGCTGACCGAGCTCGCCGCCAGCCGGTCGATCTCGCCGTCGTCGGTGTCGGTCACCTCCCGGGTCGGGTCGGCGGCATCGTCGCGCAGGCCGGTGGGCCCGTCGGTGGCGGGCATCCCGGCCACCCGGAACGGGTCGGCGAACACCGATACCGCGTTGCCCTGCAAGGTATGTGCACACGAGGTCACCAGCAGCAGCACGCACGCGGCGAACACGGTCGCAACCAACCGTCGGCGATTCATGACCGAAAGAATAGGTGAACGCCCGGCAGGTGGGGCGGGGAAATCACCCGCCGTGCAGACGCTGCAGCGCCGCGATGACCCGATCGGTATCCGTCGTCGCCCAGAACGGCGGCAGCGACGAGCGTAGGTAACCGCCGTACCGGGCGGTCGCCATCCGGGAATCGAGGATCGCGACGACACCCCGATCGTCGACGCGGCGCAGCAACCGGCCTGCGCCCTGAGCCAGCAGCAGGGCGGCGTGACTGGCCGCCACCGCCATGAATCCGTTGCCGCCGCGCGCGGCGATGGCCCGCTGCCGCGCCGTGAGCAGCGGGTCGTCGGGCCGCGGGAACGGGATGCGGTCGATGATCACCAGGGACAGCGACGGCCCCGGCACGTCGACGCCCTGCCACAGCGACAGCGTGCCGAACAGCGACGTCGCGGCGTCATCGCTGAACCGCTGGACGAGGGTCGCGGTGGAATCCTCGCCCTGGCACAGCACCGGGGTGTCCAACCGCGCGGCCATCGCCTCGGCGGTGGCCTTGGCCGCGCGCATCGAGGAGAACAATCCGAGCGTGCGCCCGCCGGCGGCGGTGATGAGCGTGGCGATCTCGTCGAGCTGGGCCGGGGAGGTGCCGTCGCGCCCCGGCGCGGGCAGATGCTTGGCCACATAGAGGATGCCGGACTTGGCGTGCTCGAACGGGGAGCCGACATCCATTCCCCGCCAAGGACTTCCGTCCTCACCGGCCAGTCCCCAGCCCGCGGCCATCGCCTCGAAGTTGCCGCCGAGGGTCAGCGTTGCCGAGGTCAGCACCACAGTCGAACGCGCAAAGATCCTGGTGCGCAACAGTCCTGACACCGACAGCGGCGCCACCCGCAGCATCGCCCGCTTCCCGTTGTTGCGGGTCTCCTCGTGTTCCAGCCACACCACGTCGCGCCGGTCGGGGATGGCGGGCACGAACGAATCCAGGATGCGCGAGGCGATGTCGCCGATCTCGGTCACCGCGGTGACCGCCTCGGTCCGCGCCGCGGCGGCCTGGGGATCGGTGGGCGTGGTGTCGATGGCCGAGCGGATCGCGTGCGCGGCGTCCCGCACGGCGGTCAGGTAGGTGGCCAGCTCCTCGTCGAGGAAGTCGATGCGGCCCGGCTCGCCGTCGTGGATGGCCGAGGCCAGAATCGATCCCGCGGCGTCCAGCCGGTCGGCCAGTTCGGCGTCGACGAGGCGCCCGATGCGGCGCTGCGCGGCGCCGAGCAGGGTGGCCGACAGTTCACCGGTGGCCACCCCGGTCACCCGGTCGACGAGTTCGTGGGCCTCGTCGACCACCAGGTAGTCGTGCTCGGGCAGCACCGAGGCGTCGGCGATGGCGTCGATGGCCAGCAGCGCGTGGTTGGTGACGACGATGTCGGCGGTGCCCGCCTTGCCCCTGGCGCGCTCGGAGAAGCAGTCGGTGCCGAACGGGCAGCGGGACACGCCGATGCATTCGCGCGCGGAGACGCTGACCTGACTCCAGGACCGGTCCGGCACCCCGGGCACCACTTCGTCGCGGTCGCCGGTCTCGGTATCGGACGACCATGCGGTCAGCCGTTTGACGTCGCGGCCCAGGGCGGTCGCGGCGACCGGGTCGAACAGCTCCTCCTGTGGCCGGTCCTCGGCCGGGTCGGTGTTGGCGCCGTTGTGAATCTTGTTCAGGCACAGATAGTTTCCGCGGCCCTTCAGCAGGGCGAAGGTGGGCTTGCGCGGCAGCGCGGGGGCCAGCGCGTCGGCCAGCCTGGGCAGGTCGCGGTCGACCAGCTGACGCTGCAGGGCGATCGTGGCGGTGGACACCACCACCGGGGCGTGCCCGGCGGCGGCGCGCGCGATGGAGGGCACCAGATATGCCAGCGACTTACCGGTTCCGGTGCCGGCCTGCACCGCGAGGTGCTCGCCGGTGTCGAAGGACTGTGCCACCGCCTCGGCCATCTCGATCTGGCCGGTGCGCTGGGCGCCGCCGAGCGCGGTGACCGCGGTGGCGAGCAGGTCGCTGACCGGGGTGCCGGTCACGTGGGTGGGGCATGCCGGGTGGGTACGGCCGGGTCGCCCTTCGACAACCCGAGTCCGTCCCACGGCAAGCTGAGCAGGCCGGCCGCCACCCGCTCGCGAGCGGCCGCCAGGTCGGTGTCCCCGTCGACGCGCACACCCGCGCGCACCAGGTCGACCGTCAGCGGTCGGGCGGTCAGGCTGCCGCCGGTCTCGGGCGGGTGGCCGACCCGGTAGACGACTTCTTCGACGACCGTGCCGGAGGGTTTTGCCAGCCGCAGCGCCGCCTTGCGGCCACCGTGAGATTCCTTGTGCGCGCTGCGTTTCTGCACGGGACGACCGTCGACCTCGACCAGTTTGTAGACCATGCCCGCGGTGGGGGCGCCCGATCCCGTCACCAGTGAGGTGCCGACCCCGTAGCTGTCGACGGGTTCGGCGCGCAGTGCAGCGATGGCGAATTCGTCGAGATCACTGGAGACGACGATCTTGGTACCGGTGGCGCCGAGACCGTCGAGTTGGTCGCGGACCTGCCGGACGAGCACGCCCAGATCACCGGAGTCGATGCGGACCGCACCCAGTTCGGGCCCGGCCACGGCGATCGCGTTCGCCACCCCGGTGGTGATGTCGTAGGTGTCCACCAACAACGTGGTGTCGACACCGAGCGCGTCGACCTGCGCGCGAAAGGCCGCCTGCTCATCCGGGCCGTCTTCGGTGGTGTGCAGCAGGGTGAAGGCGTGCGCGCTGGTCCCCAGGGCGGGGACGCCGTAGGTGCGTTGGGCGGCCAGGTTGGACGTGCCCGCGAAACCGGCGATCCAGGCGGCCCGGGCGGCGGCGATCGCGGCCTGCTCATGGGTGCGCCGCGAGCCCATCTCGATCAGCGGGCGGCCGACGGCGGCGCTCACCATCCGGGCGGCGGCCGACGCGATGGCGCTGTCGTGGTTGAGGATCGACAGGACAAGGGTTTCCAGGATGACGCACTCGGCGAAGGTGCCGTGCACCGACAGCACGGGGGACTCCGGGAAGAACAGCTCGCCCTCCGGGTAGCCGTCCACGTCACCGGCGAAGCGGTAGCCCGCCAGATAGTCCAGGGTGGCCGCATCGAGGAACCCGGCGACCGACGCCAGGGCGCCGTCGTCGAAGGTGAAGTCCGCCAGCGCGTCCAGGAACCGGCCCGTCCCCGCGACCACGCCGTAGCGCCGGCCTTCGGGCAGCCGGCGGGCGAACACCTCGAACGTGCAGCGGCGGTGTGCGGAGGCGTCCCGCAATGCCGCCGCGAGCATGGTCAGCTCGTACTTGTCCGTCAACAGCGCGGTACTGGCGCGCTGCTCCTCGCTGGTCCTCACGTAGGCCACCGTATCTGCACCATTCCGATTCTCAGGGTTGGAACGCGCCCCGGTATCGTGACCCCCATGGTTACCCCAGCGCGGACTCGTCCGGGTACCCGTGAGGAGAAGAAGGCCGACACCGGTCGTGAGGAAGACGCCGCGACCGACAGTCCCTGGGTGACGATCGTCTGGGATGACCCGGTCAACCTGATGTCCTACGTGACGTACGTCTTCCAGAAGTTGTTCGGCTACAGCGAACCGCACGCGACCAAGTTGATGCTCGCGGTGCACAACGAGGGCAAAGCGGTCGTGTCGGCGGGCAGCCGCGAATCCATGGAGGTCGACGTGACGAAACTGCACTCGGCCGGCCTCTGGGCGACGATGCAGCAGGACCGCTGAGCGGTGCGTAAATGGAAGCGGGTGGACGGTCCCGCCGGCCCGCGATTCAGGTCGTCCCTGGCCGCCCACGAGGCGGCGCTGCTGCGCAACCTGGTGACATCGATGGCCGACATGCTCGCCGACCGCGAGTCTTCGGCCCCGTCCGACGAGTTGGCCGACCTCACCGGCATCCGGACCGGCCATTCGCAGGCACCCGAGGACGACACGATGAAACGGCTGCTGCCGGATTTCTATCGGTCGCGCAGCGAGCACCCGGCCGGTGCCACCGCCGCGGAGAGCCTCAATCGCGCGCTGCGCAGCCTGCATGAGCCCACCATCATCGACGCCAAACGTGAAGCGGCACAACGGCTTTTGGCTACGCTGCCGGAGGGTGGCGGAAAGTTCGAGCTGTCCGAGTCCGACGCGCAAGCCTGGGCCTCGTCGGTCAACGACGTGCGGCTGGCGCTGGGCACCATGCTCGATATCGGTCCCGACGGGCTTGACCATCTGCCGCCCGAGCATCCGATGGCCGGCCATGTCGACGTCTATCAGTGGCTGACGGTGTTGCAGGAGTATCTGGTGCTCGGAATGATGGGCCGCTGAACGATGACCGGCGGGCAGGAGCGCTGCGACCGGGGCATCAAACCCGGTTCCATCACCGACGTGGCGGGCATCCTCGTCGGCCACCACGACCGCATCGACACGGACGCCACGCTGGGCAGCGGATGGGCGTGTGGCACCACCGTGGTGGTGGCGCCGCCGGGCACCACGGCCGCGGTGGACTGCCGCGGCGGTGCACCCGGTAGCCGCGAGACCGATCTGCTCGACCCCTCCAACAGCGTCCGGCACGTCGACGCCGTGGTGCTCACCGGCGGCAGCGCCTACGGACTGGCCACCGCCGACGGGGTGATGACCTGGCTGGAGGAACGCGACCGCGGGGTGGTGATGGACGGCGGCGTCGTACCGATCGTGCCCGCCGCGGTCATCTTCGATCTGCCCGTCGGGGGCTGGGCCTGCCGGCCGACCGCCGAGTTCGGTTACGCCGCGGCGCAGGCGGCCACCGAGCAGGTCGCCACCGGCAACGTCGGTGCCGGGGCGGGCGCGCGGGCCGGTGTGCTCAAGGGCGGGCTCGGCACCGCGTCGGTGACGCTGCCCGATCTCGGTGTGACGGTGGGGGCGGTCGTCGCCGTCAACTCCGGGGGCAACGTGATCGACCCGGGCACCGGGCTGCCCTGGATGGCCGACCTGATCGCCGAGTTCGGGCTGACGGCGCCGCCCGCCGAGGAGATCGCGGCCTTCGCGGCGCTGGACAAGAAGAGCGGTCCGCTGAACACCACCATTGCCGTCGTCGCCACGGATGCGGCGATCAGCCCGGCGGGCTGCCGCCGCATCGCCATCGCGGCCCAGGACGGACTTGCCCACACCATCCGCCCGGCGCACACTCCGGTGGATGGCGATACCGTGTTCGCGCTGGCCACCGGCGCGGTGCAGGTGCCGCCCTCGGACAAGGTGCCGACGGCCATGTCGCCCGAGACGGCGCTGCTGACCGCGATCGGCGCCGCCGCGGCGGACTGCCTGGCGCGGGCGGTGCTGGTCGGTGTGCTGGCAGCCGAGTCGGTCGCCGGAATACCGACGTACCGCGGCCTGTTGCCCGGAGCATTCCCACGACGAACGGAGACCTGACGTGCTGGTGATCCGCGCCGACCTGGTGGACGCCATGGTCACCCACGCGCGCGCCGACCACCCCGACGAGGCGTGTGGCGTGATCGCCGGACCGGAGGGTTCGGATCGCCCTGAGCGTTTTGTCCAGATGGTGAATGCGGAGCGGTCGCCGACGTTCTACCGGTTCGATTCGGGCGAGCAGCTCAAGGTGTGGCGCCAGATGGACGACAACGACGAGGTCCCCGTCGTCATCTACCACTCGCACACCGCCACCGAGGCGTACCCGAGCCGCACCGACATCTCGTTCGCATCCGAACCGGATGCGCACTACGTTCTCGTGTCGACCCGTGATCCCGAGGAGCACGAGTTGCGCAGCTACCGGATCGTCGACGGGATCGTCACCGAGGAACCTGTCACCATCGTTGAGCAGTACGGATAAAGGAGTCACCGTGTCAGTAACCGTCTCGATCCCCACCATCCTGCGCCCGCACACCGGCGGCGAGAAGCGCGTCAGCGCCAGCGGCGACACCCTGGGTGCCGTCCTGAACGACCTCGAGGCCAACCACGCCGGCATCGCCGAGCGCCTGGTGGACAACGGAAAGCTGCACCGCTTCGTCAACATCTACGTCAACGACGAGGACGTGCGTTTCTCGGGCGGCCTGGATACCCCGATCGCCGAGGGCGACTCGGTGACGATCCTGCCCGCCGTAGCAGGCGGGTGAGTCGGAGGCATGACTCGTTACGACTCGCTGCTGCAGGCTCTGGGCAACACGCCCCTGGTCGGGCTGCAGCGGCTCTCCCCACGCTGGGACGATGACCAGAACGGTCCGCACGTCCGGCTGTGGGCCAAGCTCGAAGACCGCAACCCGACCGGGTCCATCAAGGACCGCCCCGCGCTGCGGATGATCGAGCAGGCCGAGCGGGACGGGTTGATCAAACCGGGGGACACGCTGCTGGAGCCGACCAGTGGCAACACCGGCATCTCGCTGGCGATGGCCGCGCTGCTCAAGGGCTACCGGCTGATCTGTGTGATGCCGGAGAACACCTCGATCGAGCGCCGTCAGCTGCTCGAGCTGTACGGCGCCAAGATCATCTACAGCGCCGCCGAGGGCGGTTCCAACACCGCCGTCGCGACCGCCAAAGACCTTGCCGCGCAAAACCCTTCATGGGTGATGCTGTACCAGTACGGCAACCCGGCCAATGCGGCCGCACACTACGAGGGCACCGGACCCGAACTGCTCGCGGACCTGCCCGAGATCACCCACTTCGTCGGCGGGCTGGGCACCACCGGCACGTTGATGGGCACCGGCCGCTTCCTGCGCGAGCAGGTGCCCGGGGTGCAGATCGTGGCAGCCGAGCCGCGCTACGGCGAGGGTGTCTATGCGCTGCGCAACATCGACGAGGGCTTCGTGCCCGAACTGTACGACCCCGAGGTGCTGACGACGCGTTTCTCGGTGGGGGCGTTCGACGCCGTCAAGCGGACCCGCGAGATCGTCGAAGTGGAGGGCATCTTCGCGGGCATCTCGACGGGCGCGATCCTGCATGCCGCACTCGGGATGGCAGCCAAGGCGATCAAGGCGGGTGAGCGCGCCGACATCGCGTTCACGGTGTGTGATGCCGGGTGGAAGTACCTGTCCACCGGCGCCTACGCCGGTAGCCTGGATGATGCCGAGGACGCATTGGAAGGGCAACTATGGGCTTGACGGAGTTTCCGTGACACTCCCCGTTGCACCGCAGCAGAAGAAGCCCGCCGACTGGAAGCTCGGCGGCGCGACGGTGCTGGGATTCGTGGCGCTGCTGTATGTCATCGAGGCCGTCGACGCCACGGTGTTCCGTGGCCGACTCGATCAGGACGGCATTCAGCCGCTGCGCACCGACGGGCTCTGGGGCATCCTGTGGGCCCCGCTGCTGCACAACGGGTGGCCGCACCTGATCGCCAACACCGTGCCTGCCCTGATCTTCGGTTTTCTCGCCAGCCTGTCCGGTTTTGGACGTTTTCTCGGCGCCACCGGCATCATCTGGGTCCTCGGCGGGCTGGGCACGTGGCTCATCGGGAACCTCGGTGCCCACTGCCCCTATGTAGGCGTGCAGTGCACCACGACTCACATCGGCGCATCGGGTCTGATCATGGGCTGGCTGACGTACGTCATCGTGCTCGGGTTCTTCACCCGATCGGTATGGCAGATCCTCGTCGGCGTGGTCGTGGCGTTCATCTATGGCGGCGTGCTGCTCGGTGTGCTGCCGGGCACCCCGGGCGTCTCGTGGCAGGGCCACCTGTGCGGGGCACTGGCGGGCATCTTCGCCGCGTATCTGCTCTCCGGCCGCGAACGCAAAGCCAGGGAACGGCGCAAGAGCGCTGCCCCGCTGGGCAGCTGACCGTCAGGTTTGCTGGCGTGGCCGAGGTGCGGTCCGGGTCACTGCGCGCAGGTGAGAATGAATCTTGTCGCGAATTGCGGTGATGCTTTCGTCGCCCGGATAGCAGACGTGGCAAGCTAGACGATGTGCGAATCACCGTACTGGGTTGTTCCGGCAGTGTTGTCGGGCCCGATTCGCCGGCGTCCGGTTACCTGCTGACCGAACCCGACACCACGCCGATGGTCATCGACTTCGGCGGCGGAGTGCTGGGCGCGCTTCAGCGGCACGCAGACCCCGGCGCGGTGAACGTCCTGCTCTCACACCTGCACGCCGACCATTGCCTGGACATGCCGGGATTGTTCGTCTGGCGCCGGTATCACCCCTCACCGCCCAAGGGCCGGGCCCTGCTCTACGGTCCGACGCACACCTGGGAGCGACTCGGTGCAGCGTCATCTCCCGAAGGCGGGGAGATCGACGACATCTCCGACATCTTCGACGTGCAGTCGTGGGTGGACGGGCAGCCCGTTCAGTTGGGCGCCCTGACCGTGGAACCGCGCCTGGTGTGTCATCCGACCGAGTCCTACGGCATGCGCTTCACCGACCGCGACGGCGTCACCTTCGCCTACAGCGGCGACACCGGCATCTGCGATGCCGTCGTCGAACTGGCCCGCGGGGTCGACGTCTTCCTGTGCGAGGCGTCCTGGACCCACGCCCCGGACCGCCCACCGAAACTGCACCTGTCCGGAACCGAGGCCGGTCAGATCGCCGCCCGCGCCGGCGTCGGCGAACTGCTGCTCACCCACATCCCGCCGTGGACCGCCCGCGAGGACGTCATCAGCGAGGCGAAGGCCGAATTCGACGGCCCCGTGCACGCCGTCGTGTGCGGCGAGACCATCGACATCACGCGCCGTTAGCGCCACCCGTTAGGGTTGGGCCCGTGTCCAGACGAGAAGACGGCAGGCTTGACGACGAGCTGAGGCCGGTGGTGATCACCCGCGGCTTCACCGCTCATCCCGCGGGATCGGTATTGGTCGAATTCGGGCAGACCCGTGTCATGTGCACGGCGTCGGTCACTGAAGGTGTGCCGCGCTGGCGCAAGGGATCCGGGCTGGGCTGGCTGACCGCCGAGTACGCGATGCTGCCCGCCGCGACCCACACCCGTTCCGACCGCGAATCGGTCAAGGGCCGCGTCGGTGGACGCACCCAGGAGATCAGCCGCCTCATCGGCCGGTCGCTGCGCGCCTGCATCGACCTGCGCGCGCTGGGGGAGAACACCATCGCCATCGACTGCGATGTGCTGCAGGCCGACGGCGGCACCCGGACCGCGGCCATCACCGGTGCCTACGTCGCGCTCTCCGACGCCATCACCTACCTCTCTGCGGCCGGCAAGCTCTCCGATCCGCGACCGCTGTCCTGCGCCATCGCCGCGGTGTCGGTCGGCGTCGTCGACGGTCGCGTGCGGACCGACCTGCCCTACACCGAGGACTCCCGCGCCGAGGTGGACATGAACGTCGTCGCCACCGACACCGGCACGCTGGTCGAGGTGCAGGGCACCGGCGAGGGCGCGACCTTCCCGCGTTCCACCCTGGACAAGCTGCTCGACGCCGCGCTCGCCGCGTGCGATCAGCTGTTCGCGCTGCAGAAGGCGGCGCTGGAACTGCCGTATCCCGGTGTGCTGCCCGAGCCGACCGGCCCCGCGAAGAAGGCGTTCGGAAGCTGAGCAGGCTACTGGTCGCCTCGCGCAACGCGAAGAAACTGGCCGAACTGCGGCGCGTGCTCGACGCCGCCGGTGTCTCCGGGCTGGAACTGCTGTCCCTGGATGACGTGCCCGCGTTCGACGAGGCACCCGAGACCGGCGCGACGTTCGAGGAGAACGCGGTGGCCAAGGCCCGGGATGCGTTCGCCGCGACCGGCATCCCGGCGGTGGCCGACGATTCCGGCCTGGCCGTCGATGCACTGAACGGGATGCCCGGGGTGCTGTCCGCCCGCTGGGCCGGCCGGCACGGTGACGACGTGGCCAACCTCGAACTGCTGCTGGCGCAGCTGGGTGATGTGCCCGACGAACGCCGGGGCGGGGCGTTCGTGTCGGCGTGCGCCTTGGTTTTCGGCCCCGGGGGGGAAAAAGAGGTGGTGGTGCGCGGCGAGTGGCCCGGCGCCATCGCTCGCGCGCCGCGCGGTGACGGCGGTTTCGGCTACGACCCGATCTTCGTGCCCGTCGGCTCGACGCGTTCGGCGGCTGAACTGAGCCCCGCGGAGAAGGACGCGGCCTCGCACCGCGGCCGGGCGCTGGCCCTGCTGGTGCCGGCGCTGCGCGCGCTCACGTAGCGTTCCTCGCCGTCCGAGAATTTTGCATAGGACAACTAACGTGTAATGCTCGCGGCTGTGAGTACACGCGGCTGGGGTTCGACACATCCCCGCGTCCTCATCGGAGTGTTGTCCGCGGCGGGCATCAGTGTCTCGCTGATGCAGACGTTGATCATCCCGCTGATCCCGGAACTGCCGAAGCTGCTGGCCACCAGTCCCGCGAATGCGTCGTGGGCCATCACCGCGACGCTGTTGACGGCGGCCGTGGCGACGCCGGTATTCGGCAGGCTGGGCGATATCTACGGTCCCAAACGGGTCCTGATCGCGTGCGCGATCCTGCTGACCGCGGGGTCACTGGTGTGCGCGGTGACATCATCGCTGATCCCGTTCATCGCCGGCCGCGGCCTTCAGGGCCTCGCGATTCCCATCATCCCGCTGGGCATCAGCGTGCTGCGTGCTTCGGTCCCGGCCGAAAAGGTCGGCTCCGCAATGGGTTTGATGAGCTCGTCGCTCGGAGTGGGCGGCGCGCTCGGATTGCCGCTGTCGGCGGCCATCGCCCAGCACTTCAATTGGCATGCGTTGTTCTGGGTGGCCGCGGGGCTCGGTGTCGGCGCCCTGGCACTGTTCGTCTTCCTGGTGCCGTCGGTGCCCCCCACCTCCAACGACCGCCTGGATCCCCTCGGCGCGATCCTGCTCGCCGCGGGTCTGGTGACGCTGCTGCTGGGCATCACGAAGGGCCGCGCGTGGGGCTGGACGTCGGTGACGACGGTGGGCATGTTCGCCGCGTCCGTGGTGGTGCTCGCCTTGTTCGCGGTGTGGCAGCTGCGTTTCGACTCACCGATCGTCGACCTGCGAACGACGGTCCGCCGCCCCGTGCTGACCACCAACATCGCGTCGATCGGCGTCGGGTTCGCCATGTTCGGACTGTCGCTCATCGCGCCGCAGATTCTCGAGCTACCCGCCGACACCGGTTACGGACTCGGGATGAGCATGCTCGAAGCCGGCCTCTGGATGGCGCCGGGCGGGCTGGCGATGATGGTGACCGCACCCGTCGCGGCGCGCGTCATGGGCGCACGCGGACCCCGCTTCACCCTGTTCGTCGGCTGCGCCATCATCGCGGGCGGCTATCTGGGCGGGCTCTGGCTGCTCGGCGGCGGACCACAGGTGATGGCCCTCAACGTGGTGGTGAGCGTCGGGGTGGGCTTCGCGTATGCGTCCATGCCCACCTTGATCAACGCGGCCGTGCCGATCTCGGAGACCGCTGCGGCCAACGGCATCAACGCGTTGGCGCGCTCGCTGGGAACCTCGATTTCCAGTGCGGTCCTCGGCGCGGTGATGGCCGGCCTCACCATGTCGGTGGGCGGGCACGACGTGCCATCTCTGGAAGCGTTCCGGACCGCGCTGCTGATCGCCGCTGGTGTGGCGGCGCTGGCCGCGGTGCTCGCGCTGCTGATCCCGGTCGAGCGACCCGCACCAGCTACAGCCCGAAGCGCTTCTTCACGTCTTGCGTCTGGAAGTGCTCGACGATGATGCCGAGCAGCGGCACCGTGCCGGAGATCAGGGTGCCGATGGCGCGGCCGATGGGCCAGCGGGCCTTGACCGCCAGGTTCGCGGTGCAGAGCAGGTAGACGAAGTACACCCAGCCGTGCACGATGCCGATCCAGCTCAGTGACGCGTCCTGGAACACGTACTTCATCACCATCTCGTAGCAGAGCGCGATCAGCCAGATGCCCGTCGCCCAGGCCATCACGCGGTAGCTCAGCAGCGCCTTGCGGATGGAATCGACGGAGGCGGCCGAGGCCGGCGTTTCGGGAGTGCTCATTCGGTGGGTTCCTTATCTGTCTTCGCAAGGTCGGCGAGGTAGGCGTTGTACTCGCGCAGGGTGGGATCGTCATCCGTCGGCGCCACCTTGGGCCGCTCCGGGAGTAGGCCGGCGGGGATCTCGCTGTCGGGCTTGGGCTCGGCCGGCGGTGCTTCCTCCAGGCGGACGAACTTGTAGTACGCGTACACGCAGAAGCCGGCGAACATCGGCCACTGCAGCGCATAGCCCAGGTTCTGGAAGGTGCCCGAGGCCGACTCGAATCGGGTCCATTGCCACCACGCCAGCAGCAGGCAACCGACGGCGCCGAGGATCACCAGCGCGATGAGCGCCGGCCTCCTACGCCGTGTAGTGGACATGGGTCAACGTTACCGTGCGGCGTTTCAGGCCTTGGGCCCCACGAACTGGTCAAGGCGTGCGGTCGCGGCCTTGCGATAGACCGCGATGACATAGCGGCTGTTTTGCGTCCACCGGATACCCAGGCTGTCGAGGGCGGCGCAGTACAGCTCGCGGATATCCGTGGAGTGGTTGGTGAAGTGATACCGCACGCTGGCGACACCTCGGTCGTTGGCGACGACGCGGCAGCCGTCGCTGTGGATCAGGCCGCGGATGAAGTCCTCGGTGGCTGCCGCCACGTGGTCCTGCTGCCAGGGTTCGAGGACGATCGGGCGGAGGTGTTTCTTGCCGGGGCCGTGCTGGGGGAAGACGCACGGCCAGTGCTTTGAGCACAAATAGACGTCGACGCACCCCGATTTGCGCGTGTAGATACCCGCTTGCTGGCCCCACATGACGGCGTTTATCGCCGCTCGACAGCTTTCGATGATGCCGGGGTACTTCTGGTCGAGAGTGATACGCAGATGCCACACGTTTCGGTTCCGGCTGATGTAACCGTCGCCAAGGTATAGGCCCAGAAGATAGGCGTAGGAACCGCTTGGGAGCACTGTGAAGTCGTGAGTGCGGCACAAGTCGCGACGAGTCTTCGACCGCACGCCGCGGCGCCAATCGGACACAGTGCGCCGAGGGACGCCAGTCATCAGGGTGATCGCGCTGTCGTTGATTCCCGAGGCCGCGAGTCGCTGAACATTGTCAAACTCTTCGACCGACCGCATGCCACCCCCCCAGGCTCCTCGACATGGATGCTAGGCGGGACCACCGACAGGTGGACGGCTCACCCAGGCGGTAGTCTGGACGCGCTCGCGCGAGTGGCGGAACGGCAGACGCGATGGCTTTAGGTGCCATTGTCCTTTGGGCGTGGGGGTTCGAATCCCCCCTCGCGCACTAGATCTATCCCTCGGGTTCGCTCGGCGTCGCCCTATACTTCTGCCAACTTTGCGCGGACAGGAGTCAGGATGGCGACGGGATTCGTGTCGAGTTCGCAGGGTGCGATCTCCCGCGGCCTGCAGCTTCAACTCGGTCTGCGGGTGCTGCTGGCACTGTTCATCGCCGCCACTCTCGTGTGGGAGCCGCCGGACAAACACATCTGGCTGCACTGGGGGATCTTCGCCGCCTACGTGGCGGTGATCGGCGCCTGGAGCATGTGGGAATTGCGCCCGGCCAACCAATCCGGAGTGGAGTCCAGACGTTCGACCGCGCTCCTGATGCTCGGCACCGATCTGACCGTGGTGGCGGTGCTGACCATCGAGGCGGGGATCAACTCGCCGCAGTCCTGGGCGTCGAATGTGTTGCAGCACGGACTGTTTCTCATCCCGCTGATTGCGGCCGCGCAACTCGATCCGGTCATCAGCAGCATCATCGCGGTGCCGACGATCGTCACCTTTTTCGCCATCAACTGGATCAACAAGGCGGTCAACGGGAACGAGCCGTGGGAATCCATGCTCGCCAGGACCGGCATCCTGCTCGGCCTGGCCGCGGGATCGGTGGCGCTGTCCTGGATCCAGCAGTCCAACACCCGGACCATCGCGGGCTTGGCGCTGGAGCGCACGCAGCTCCTCGAAGAGGTGATCAGTCTCGAGAAGCGTGAGCGCCAGGCGCTGTCCGAGCGCGTGCACGACGGCGCGCTGCAGTACGTGTTGGCGGCCAAGCGCGATATGGAAGAGGTCCGCGAAGACGAATCGGTCGAGGCGATGGACCGCGTCGATTACTCCCTCCTGGAGAGCTCCCGGCTGCTGCGCGACGTGGTTCGCGAACTGCACCCCGAAGTGTTGGCCCGGTCCGGCCTCAAGGCTGCGCTCACCACCCTGGCCGACGGTATCGCTGCGCGCACCAAGCTGAACGTCCACGTGGACGCGGACACCTGGCCGGATGACCTGCGCACCGGCGCCGACCACCTGCTCTACGGCGCGGTCCGCGAGTTCTCCACCAACGTCATCAAGCACGCCAAGGCGGACACCCTACGGTTCACACTGGGCCGCTCCGATGACCGCGCGCTGCTGCGCATCGCCGACGACGGTGTGGGCATTCCGGCGGACCGCCTGAAACTTGCCGTCGAGGACGGTCACATCGGCTTCGCGTCGGTCCGTGCCAAGGTGCTCGCCGCCGGCGGTGAGTTCGACGTCACGGGTGAGCCGGGCACCACGATCTCGATCGTCGTGCCCCTGCCGTGAATCACCGCCGAAGTGGTTGGCAGTAGCGCAGATTCATCCGGAAGTAGTCAGGTTCTCCACTCAACGTGACCTTGTCCAGAAAGCCCGCGACCTTCGTCACCGCCCGCATCGCGGCACCGCCCGCGACACCTTCGAACTCGTCCGCGATCACCCGGCGGGCACCGGTCTTCAGATGCATCCGCGCGAACAACACGTCGTCCTGATAGGCGCGCCAGCGAGCCCGGCCGTCAACGTATTCGGGGCGGTCGCGATAGCTGATGACGATCAGCGCACCGCACTGCAGCCGGGTCCGCGACTTCCCGTCGGCGCACACCGATGCGAGGTAACCGCCGAATCCCAGGTCGCCCATTGACAACGAGTCGTCGTTGGGCGAGGTGACCGGTCCGTACGAGGACAGTTCGTCGATGGTCACCTCTGCGCCGAAGCAGTCGGCGGGCCGCAGCCCGACCACCTCGAGATACGCCAAGAGCACCTCTTGCGGTGTCGCCGGCAGGTACGGAAATGGCGACGGCGTCTCGGGATCCCGCTGCGGCCGCGGGTGCACGACCCGGCGCACCTGCGCCCAGTTCAGTACCTCGACATGGGTGCCCGCGACACCGTCGAAAGGCACGCTCACCTTTCCGGCGGGGACGGCTGCCACGTTGTGAAGGACGGCGTTGTGCAGGACCGTCACCCCGGTCACCCGGGCGACCCCGAGCGCTTCGCTTTCCCCGCCACCCATGTCGCTTAGATCCGCCCCGCCCTCCATCACCACGTCTCGCGTGATGCCGAGGCAGGCCTCCGGAGGTACTCCTGCGCCGGCCAACCAGGCCAGGGCGAGGTCCTCGTCCAGCACGGCCGGCTCGCCGTAGGCGCGGTCTGCCCAGTGGGTGGCTGCGTCGAACCGGACCACCGCGGGTTCCTCGGCGGGGGCCACAGGGATACCCGGCGCGTGCACGACGTCCCATTCGACGTAGCGGCTCGCCTCGGAGGTGGGGGTGCGGGGACTGATCCGGTCGGGCACCCGGTACGTACCGAACACCAGATCCGGCTGTGCCGCGAGACCGCTGCGGGCGAGGAACCGGGCGATGTCCCGGTGCTGGGTGGCACCCCGGCAGGGCACCCTGGTGATCGTCGCCGGGTGGGGCTGCGGCGCCAGGTACGGTCGTCGCCCCGCGTCACGGGCGGCGCGTTCGCCGGCCTGCACGCGAGCCCGTTCGACGGGATCCTTGATGCCGGTGGGGAATCCGGCACTGACACCCAGCCAGGCGGAGACGTCGGTGAATGCCCGCGCGGTGTGTTTGAGTTGGTCGAGCATGCCCGGCGGTGGGGCAGCGGTGCCGTGCACGGCCGCCCCGGCCGGTCCACCGAGCACCTCAGCGTCCAACTGGGCCTGGTGATCGATGCGCGACTGTTCCTGGGACGCGAGGCCGGCGGCTCCCGCCGCATGCGCCGCCTCGATCTGGGCTGCGGCGATTTCCGCCCGCCGGGCCCCCTCGGCGTCGGCTGCGGCTTTCTCCTCGGGCGTCAGGCGCTCGTAGCGACGCTCGTAGAAGCGGCGGACGATTCCCATCCACAGAATCTACTGCTGTGGCGTGTCGTAGTCTCACGTCCGAGTGTTTGCCCAGACGAAGGAGTCCGTGTGCAGATCGATCCGGCCGCGACAGCCTGGCTGCTTGCCAGCACCGCGTTGGTGTTGTTGATGACCCCCGGCCTGGCTATTTTCTACGGCGGCATGGTCCGCTCCACCGGCGTGCTCAACATGATCATGATGAGCTTCATCGCCATCCCGGTGGTCACCGTGACCTGGCTGCTGGCGGGCTACAGCCTGGCGTTCGGCGCCGATGCGGGCGGCGGCCTGATCGGAAACCTGGACCATCTCGGGCTGGCCAACATCGACCTGACGGCCGTGCGGTCCAACGTCCCCGAACTGCTGTTCGTCACCTTCCAGTTGGCGTTCGCGATCCTGACCGCCGCACTGGTCAGCGGTGCGATCGCCGACCGGGCCAGATTCTCGGCGTGGATCCTGTTCCTGCCCGCGTGGACGTTGCTGGTGTACGCCCCGGTGGCGCACTGGGTGTGGGGTCCGGACGGTTGGGTGGCCAGCTTCGGCGCGCTGGACTACGCCGGCGGTCTCGTCGTCGAAATCGTCTCGGGTGCATCGGCATTGGCGCTAGCCCTGGTACTCGGGCCGCGCATCGGGTTCAAATCCGAGGCCATGCGCCCGCACAACCTGCCCTTCGTGCTGCTCGGGGTGGGCCTGCTGTGGTTCGGCTGGTTCGGATTCAACGCCGGCTCCGCCTTCGCAGTCGATGGCAAGGCCGCCGTGATCTTCCTGAACACCCTGGTCGCCGGCTGCCTGGGCATGCTCGGCTGGCTGGCCGTCGAACGGGTGCGCGACGGCCGTCCCACCACCTTCGGTGCGGCCTCCGGCGTGGTCGCCGGACTGGTCGCGATCACCCCTTCCTGCGGGTTCGTGACGCCCCTCGGTGCAGCGGTCGTCGGGACCGCGGCCGGCGTGGTCTGCTCCTTCGCCATCGGCTGGAAGTTCCGGGGCGGCTACGACGACTCCCTCGACGTGGTCGGGGTGCACTTCGTCGGCGGCGTGGTGGGCACCTTCCTGATCGGCCTGCTGGCCGCCGAGATGGTGTCCGGTGGCCCGCAGGGGCTGTTCTACGGGGGCGGGCTGACGCAGCTGGGCAAGCAGTTGGTGGGCATCGTGACGGTCGCGGCGTTCGCGTTCGCGGTGACCTTCGCCATCGGCAAGATCATCAACGCCACCTTCGGTTTCCGGGTCACCCGGGAGGACGAGCTGGCCGGGATCGACTTCACCCAGCACGCCGAGACGGCGTACGCCGAGGGTGTGCACGGACATCAGCACAAGCGCCCCGGCGCGCAGTAGTCAGCGCGGCCCGTCCACGGCGAAGGTGCCCTTGTCATCCTGGAATACCACGGTGACATGGCGCACCGCACCGTCGATCTCGACCTCGCAGGTGAAGCTGTTGCCCTTGGCGGCGGCCGGATTCTTGCCTCCGTTACAGCGCAGCGCGCTGATGGTGTTCGACCCGTAGCCGTTCACCGGATCGGAAAGGATCTGCCGCACACCGGCTTCTGCCGTCGCGACCTCGATGACGGTGCTGTCGCGGAACATCAACGCCCAGGCGCTCACCGCCACGACTGCGACCAGCACCACCGCGGCGGCAATCCCGCCGAACAACAACAGCTTCGGGCGTGCCGGTGTGTTCGGCGCCCGATGTTGGGTGGGTGGCTGCGGTGGCAACCGGTAGCGATTGGGGTCCGGCTGCGGGGGTGGCGGCCGCTGCGGTAGCGGCGGCACGTAGGGCGCGCGCGGGGGAGGGGCGGCACCAGGCGCGGGTGCGCCGCCCGGCCGCGCCCACCAGGGCTGGATCGGATCGGTCGGTGTGTTCATCGGGCCTCAGAACGTGGACGCATACTGCTCCATCGATTCGGTGTGCTCCTGGCCGCCGGGACCGGTGATGGTCAACGCGGTGTTGCGGACCTGGTAGCGCGTGCCGTCGGCAGGATTGGTGACGTCGAAGCCGCCGCTGGGCACCGGCACCGCGTTGCCGAGTTCGATCCCCGCATTGTCACTGAGCCGGACACCGCGGTAAACATATGTCCCCGAAGAGTTTTGGCAGATCACGACGGCGGACTGCGCGGTCCGCGCCAGGGTCACCGGGACCTGGCCCGGATCGCACCGCGCACCGGGGTAGGCCAGGAAGCCCAGCGCGTCGGTGCCCGGCAGGGATGCCCTCGGCGCGATGGCGGCCGTGGTCGTCGTCGAGACGCTCTGGGTTGTGGTCGGTTGCGCCGTCGCGGTGTGCGTCACCGTGGAGCGCACCGCGGTGCTCGTTTCGCGGCCGCCGACGACCAGCCACGCCGCGACGCCGGCCAGTGCGACCAGCACACCGACCCCGATGATCGCCCACAGTGCGGTGCGACCGGAAGTCTTCGGGGACGGGTTGAGCAGCGTCGGTGCCGACGGAGTGGTGGACGTCGCGGTGGCCGCGGCGGTGGCGGCCCGGGCCAGCGTGCCGGCCGTCGGACAACGTTGGGCGGGGTTCTTCGCCATCCCCCAGCCGACCACGTCGTCGAATGCCGGGCTGATGCCCGGCAACGAGGCGCTGGGTCGCGGCGCCGGGGTGAACAGGTGCGCGTTCATCAACACGGCGATATCGCCGGACGGGAAAGGTGGCGTGCCGGTGAGGATTTCGTAGAGCAGGCAGGCCAGTGAGTACACGTCGGTCGGCGGGCCCACCATACCGTCGGTGAACCGCTCGGGCGCCATGTAGGCGCAGGACCCGATCGCCGAACCGGCGGTGGTCAGCCCGCTGTCGGTACCGGACCGCGCGATGCCGAAGTCCACCAGATAGGCGAAGTCCTCGGGTGTCAGCAGCACGTTCTCAGGTTTGACGTCGCGGTGGGTCAGTCCGCCGGCGTGCGCGGCATCGAGTGCCGCCCCGATCTGGGTCACCACCGCTGCGGCCCGCAACGGGTGCATGGGACCTTGCTGGGCCAGAACGGATTTCAGGTTGTGCCCGGACACCAGGCGCATGTCGATGTAGAGCACGCCGTCGATCTCGCCGAAATCGTGGACGGGAATAATGTGTGGTTCCTGCAGCTGCGCGGCGATTCGCGATTCGCGCCGGAACCGTTCCTGGAACGATGGGTCGGCGGCCAACTCGGGGCGCAGCAGTTTGAGGGCGACCATGCGCCACTTGGCCGTGTCGAAGGCCTGATATACCTCACCCATGCCGCCGACGCCCAGCAGTGCGCGTAATTCGTAGGGCCCGAACGTCTCACCCACCCGGATCGCCATCAGGAGAACCTCTGATAGCACTGCTCGGCGTCGCCCTGCAGGCCCGCGCGGTAGGCGAGGATGCGGGTGAAGCCGGCCAGCGCCGTCGAACCATCCACATCGCTGGCGACCAGACCGCTGGTCAACAGGCCGGAGATGGCTTCATCGGTGTCCCCGGCCGAGAGCATCAGCGGACCACCGGGTTCGCTCATCTTGCTCTGCGCCACACCGGTCAGGCACGCCGTCCGCAAGGCGGTGGTGGTCGACTGCAGCGGCACGCCGCGTTCGTGTTGCAGCGCCAGCATGTAGCGCGAGGTCACCATCGACAGCGCGGTGTTGTCGCCCTGCAGCAGCACACCCTGACTCTCGCTGCGCGGCGTGCCGACTTCCGCGAGCGCGGGCATATCGACACCGATGGTGTTGGTGGACGGGCAATACGAGGCCGGCGACGTGGGTTTGGCGTCGGGGCAGCCGATCGGTTCCAGGCTCAGTTGCGGCGGGTTGGCGGGTGTGAAGATCTGGTTCAGGGCGGCCATCAGCTTGTCGAGCAGGTCGGCGTCGATCGGGCTGTCGCCGGCAGCCGGAACGCCGTAGGCGTCATAGGAGAGGAACTGCGGCAGATCGCCCTGGCGTTTCTTGATCTCCGCCATGTTGATGGCCGCGCACTGATCGGCGTTGCCGCTGAAGCCGATCTGGAAGGCGCTGATCCGGTCCAGCGCCGAACCGTGGGCGTCGCCGGAGACCAGCGCCTCTTCCTGGGTCATCAGCGGGTCACGGATGTAGATGGCCCCGGCCAGAACATGATTGAGGCCGTCGCCGGTGGACAACGAGAATCGCGGTGACTTACCGGAGGCCACCCAGTGCAGGTACACCCCGGCGAAGCAGTCGGCCTGCTGTTCCTTCACCAGGACGGGCGTGCCCTTCTCTACCAGGTGGGCCTTGGCCTGGACGGCGTGGCCGAACTCGTGGGCCATGATGCCGACCACGCCCATGTTGCCGAAGTACTTCGCCGCGCCGGGGATGAAACTGCCTCTGTCCCATGCCATCGAGTCATTGCTGAAGCAGTAGAACGCGTTGGCCATGTCCGTCAGGTCCCCGCCGCACACATCCGGATTGGTGGAGCTGTTGGAGTCATAGGACACCAGCCCGGAGACCGGCGAGAAGGTGCCGGTCAGTGCGCCGTTCCAGTTGTGCGACCAGAAATCCTCCAGGTCGTCGACGGCCAGCAGGGCCAGGTGGTCGGCCGGGCCGCCGTCACTGTTGACGGCGGTGTGCACGGGTTCGGGCGACCCTGCGCGCTGCCCGCTGTAACCGTCCTTGGCGGGCAGGCCCCCGGCACGGCTGGGGTCGAACAGCATGGACACCGCGTGCCCGTCGAGCACCGTTGTGCTGCAACCGGTCAGGATCAGCAGCGCGGCCAGCAGGCAGCCGAGTAACGGGCGTGTGCTCATCGCTCAGCCTGCGGTAGATGTCGATCGAAGGTAGTTGGCCACCCCGGAGACGACGGCCGTCGCGTACTCCGCTAGTCCGCCCTCGCTCTCCATCCGTGCGGCGTCTCGCGCATTGCGCATGTTGCCGAGTTCGACGAGGACGGCCGGATATTCGGCCAGGTTCAGCCCGGCCAGGTCGGCGCGGCCGTACAGTCCGTGCGAGCCGATATAACTCGCCGGCGTCATCCCCGATGCGACGAGGGCATCCCGCATCATGGTGGCCAGTTCGACGGCCGGGCCCGACTGGGCGGCGTTGAGCGCCGGGCTTGAGTAGTTCACGTGAAAGCCGCTGCCCGAGGCGGGGCCGCCGTCGGCGTGGATGCTGACGATCGCGCCCGGCGTCGCCGCATTGGCGGTGGCTGCGCGTTGGTCGACGCACGGGCCCACCGACGCGTCGTCGGTGCGGGTCAACACGGTGTGTACGCCGAGCTGTTCCAGCCCGGCCTGTACCCGCTGCACGACGTCCCAGTTGAAGGTGTGCTCGGGATAGCCGTCATCGGTGGCAGTGCCGGTGGTCTGGCAGTCCTTGGTGCCGCCGCGCCCGGTGGGGACTTGCCGGGTCAGCGATCCGTCGTTGGCGCCGTTGTGGCCTGCGTCCAGGACCACCGTGGTGCCGGCAATGTCACCGGTCGCGACGGCGACCGGAGCAACGGCCGGAGACAGCGTGGCGGCGGCCAGGACGGCCGCGGTCACCATGACCGTGCGTTGCGCCCACCGCTGCATGACGAAAAGGCTAACAAGGTGGGCACGCGAGGGTCAGGCGCCGGGCACCTGCCCGCAGCGGTTCTTGAGGTCGGTCATGGGCTGCCGGATACCGGCCAGCTCGTCACGGGTCTGCGGGTTCTGTGCCAGGTAGGCCTTCGCCTTGACCGACGCCTGCTCGCGGGTGAGGCCCTTCAGGCTGCTGTAGAAGCCGTTCACATCAGGATGGCTGAACAGGTAGGCCGAGGTGGCGGCCGAGACGCCGGCACGCACCTGTTCGAGATCGCCTGCGGTGCAGTTCGGTGGATTGGCGGCCGGGTCTTCGTTGGCCAGGGCAGCGGGGATGGCGCCGAACAGACCGAACAACGCGGATGCGGCGAGAGTGCCGGCGCCGATGGCCAGCCGGGTCTGTCGGACGTGCATCGTGAGCTCCTTTTTAGGGTGACGGCGAGATGGCCGTGCGGTATCGCCGCAGCTTTCAGTTTGTCCACCCGGTGTCGTCCGCGCTCGCGAGCACAGTCAACTCCCAGCGACTTCGGACAGGCCGCACAGCGCGGGCACATAATATAGTTAAATTGTCTAACTAATTTTCATAGGAGCAGATCATGACGCGTACCGACAACGACACCTGGGACCTCGCGACCGGCGTCGCCGCCATCCGCCCACTGGCCTCGACGGGGCCGAGCCCGCTCATCGACGACCCCTACGCACGCCCGCTGGTCGAGGCCGTCGGCTTGGCCGAATACGTCCGGCTGGCGGACGGGTTCACGGAGCAGGAGGGTATCGACCCAACGGTGGCCGCCGATGGCATGGCCGTCCGCACCCAGTTCTTCGACGAGTTCTTCCGTGACGCAACCGCCGCCGGGTACGCCAAGCGGTGATCCTGGCGTCCGGTCTGGACACCCGGGCGTACCGGCTGGACTGGCCCTCGGGTGCCACCGTCTTCGAGCTGGACCAGCCCGCCGTCATCGACTTCAAGGTCGCCACCCTCGCGGGTCTCGGCGTGCGCACCACGGTCGACCTGCACAGCATCGGCATCGATCTGCGCCAGGACTGGCCGAAGGCCCTGCGGGACAGGGGGTTCGATGCGAATCAGCCCACCGCGTGGATCACGGAAGGGCTTCTCGGGTACCTGTCGTCCGAGGCGCAGAACGGCCTCTTCGACCTGATCGCGGAATTGAGCGCGCCCGTCAGCCGGCTGGCGGCGGATTGGAACCCGGCCGAAGCCGACCTCGACGGCGAATTCAGCGACTTGCTCTACTCCGGTGAGCGCAACGATGTCGGTGACTACCTCGCCGCCCGCGGCTGGACGGTACAGACCGACCCGGCCGAACGGCGATTCGTCGCCAACGGTCTGGCCTTCCCTCGCACCGGCGTGCTCGCGGGTCTGCACCACGTCAACCACACCGTGGCCACCCGCTGAGGGTCACTTCGGTTGGTCGTCGACCTTGAAGTCGAACTTGACGTCGCCACCCTTGACGCTCGTCACGGTGACGGTGACGCCGTAGGTCTCGCCCCCGTCGGTGAGCTCGCACTGCAGCGTCTCGCCCTTGTCGCCCTTGAGATCTGACGGGCAGGTCACCGATTCCGGTGCGCGGCCGACCTGTTGGGTGAGCTGCTCGGTGATCTGCTCGGCGACGGCGTCCTTGTCGACGGTCTGCACGATGTCGAAGTTCACCGTCTTGCCGTCCACGCTGGTCACCGTGACGTTGACGCCGTAGTTCTTCTTGCCGTCGGACATCTTGCAGTCCAGCGTGGCGCCGACGTCGGCCTTCAGATCGCCGGGGCAGGCCACCGAATCGGGCTTGGTGCCACCCTGCTCGGCAACCTTCTCGCTGATCTGGTTCTGGACGTCTTCCTTCTTCACCGACGTGTCGCCGACCGAAGCCGAGAACGAGCACGCGGCCAGTGTCGCCGCGGCCATCACCACTGGGGCAGCCAACCACCGATTCATGCTCACTCCTTCAAAGTCGACGCACAGCGAGCACCACAATGTCACATCGCGCGCTGCGTGGTGTGACGTCCGGCGTTATCCGTAGCGAACGGCGAGTGCTTTGCGGTGCGCGGTGGGCGAACCGAAGAGTGACCGGTTCAAGGCGGCTCGTTTCAGGTAGACGTGGATGCCGCTCTCCCACGTGTAGCCGATGCCGCCGTGCAGCTGCATCGCTTTGCCCGCGACCTGCACAGCGGTGTCACACGCGTATGCCTTCGCCATCGATGCGGCGACAGACGCCGGGGCGCCGTCGCACAGTTCGTCCACGGCGGCATCCACCAGTTGACGGGCCACCCGAATGTGCACCGCCATATCGGCACAGGCGTGTTTGACCGCCTGAAACGACCCGATCGGCCGGCCGAACTGGTGCCGCACGGCCACGTAGTCGACGGTGGCGGCCAGCATCGCCTCGGCTACCCCGAGGCTGTCGCAGGCGACGGCGACGGCGGCGCGGTCGGCCAGTCGTTGCGCGGCCGCCTCCGGGTCACCGGCGAACTGCCACACCTGCTGGGCGGGCGCGCCGTCGGCCCGGACGGTGGCCAGGCGGCGGGTCTCGTCCAGTACAGGTTGGTCGGCGACCGTGACGCCCTCGGCATCCGGGGCGACGGCGGCCAGCACGGCCGTGCCCGTGCTGTCGCGGGCGAGGACCAGCAGCAGCGGGGCGGCCGCGGCGTCGGCGACGAACTCGGCGTAGCCGTCCAGCCGGAAATCCTTGACGGTGAACACAATTCCGGCGGTATCGCCGGTACTCAGCACCGCCACAGGGGATGGGGCGCCTGCCGCGGTCGCGGTGAGCCAGCCGTCTCTGGCCTCGTCCGCGGGGAGCTCCAGCAGCGCGGAGATGCCCAGCACCGTGCCGAGGTAGCCGGTGGTCGAGGCGGCCCGGCCCAGTTCCTCCAGGATCACCGCGGTCTCGGCGAAGGACACCCCGGCGCCGCCGAGGGCATCCGGGATCTCCAACCCGGTCCACCCGGCCTGCGTCAGGGCGCCGGGACTCGGATCGCCCTTTGCCAGGAGTTCCCTTGCCACGCTGCGCAGTTCGCCGTGCAGCTCGGCGTAGTCGCGGGCCATCAAGAGGCCACCGGTTCGCGGGGCAGGCCCAGGCCGCGTTCGGCGATGATGGTGCGCTGGATCTCGCTGGCCCCACCGGGGATGGTCCATTCCCACGAGCCGATGAAGTCGAGCACCCAGGCCCCGGACTCCCAGCCGCTGGAGATCGGTTTGGCCAGCACGGTGTGTCCTGCCAGCCCGGCGATCTCGGCGCCGAAGTCCGTCATCCGCTGCAGCAGTTCGCTATAGAACAGTTTCACCATCGACGCGTCGGCGGGTCCGGTGGCGCCGTGCTCCACCAGGTCGCGGCAGATGCCGCGCAGGCCGGTGATCTCGATCTCGAACTGCGCCAGCCGGTCTCGCACCAGCGAATCCTCGAGCATGTCGGCGCGGGCGCATTCGGCCACCAGCCAACCGAACCCGGCATTGCCGAGTCGCTCGGCGAGTTCCAGCATCGTCATGCCACGCTCGGCGCCCAGCGTCTCCTGGGCCACCTGCCAGCCCTTGTTCTCGGGCCCGATCAGGTTGGCGGCCGGGATGCGGACGTCGTTGAGGAACACCTCGCAGAAGTGGGATTCGCCGGTGGCCTGCCGGATGGGCCGCACGTCGATGCCGGGGCTGGTCATGTCCATCAGGAAGTAGGAAATGCCATGGCGTTTGGGCGCATCGGGATCGGTGCGGGCCAGCAGCAGGCACCAGTCGGCATGCAATCCGCCGCTGGCCCAGAGCTTCTGGCCGTTGACGACGTACTCGTCGCCGTCACGGCGTGCCGTGGTGCGCAGGGCGGCCAGATCCGAGCCCGCCTCGGGTTCGGAGAAACCCTGCACCCAGATTTCGCCGTCGATGATCGCCGGCAGATGCCGCCGGCGCTGCTCCTCGGTGCCGGCGGCCAGCAGGGTCGAGGCGGCGTGATGGATGCCGATGAAGGCCAGTACCAGTCGCGGGGCGTCGTGCGCGGCGAGTTCGGAGTACAGAACGGCCTGTTCCGCGACCGACATCCCGCCGCCCCACTCGGCCGGCCAGTGCGGTATCGCGTAACCGGCACTGTGCAATTCGGCGAACCACTCCTTTTGGAAGCGGACGTACTCCGCGTCGCTCACGCCGGTCTGTGCGGCGCGCCAGTCGGTGGGGACGTGCTCGACGCACCAGTTCCGGACCTGTTGCCGGAAGTCCTCGAGACTCACGCGCTGTACACCCCGGTCAGGCCGTGGGCATCCACCACGTCGGCCAGCAGCTCCCGTGTGGCGGACAGGCCCCACGGCAACCGGCGCAGCGGCTGGCTGTAGCGCGACAGCCAGGACAGCGTCGTCTCCTCGCAGAATCCGACGGCGCCATGCAGTTGATGGGTCACCCGGAACACCACCTCGGCGGCTTCCAGGGCCGCCATCCGCAACGCCAACGCGTCCGGCAGGTCACCGCTCCACAGGGCGTAGCGGGCCAGCATCTCCAGTCCGCTGCGTTCCACTTCGGCGTCGGTGAGCTGGAACTGCACGCTCTGGAATGCCGACAGCGGCTGGCCGAACTGTTGGCGCAGTCGCACGTGGGCGATGGTGAGATCCATTGCGCGGTCGAGCATTCCGAGCAGCGTCCAGCATGGCAAGGTGATGGCCAGCGCGATGTCATCGCGGCCTTGGTCATCAATCGGGTCCAGTCGCAGGGAGGTGACGAACCCGGCCCGGTCATCGGCGGTGCCCGTCACCCGGCCGCGTCGTCCGTCGGCGGTGACGGTCGCCCAGGTGCCGTCGAGTCCGGCGATGGTGGCAGCGGGGGCGTGCCCGGTGACGACGAACAACCCGTCGGCCCCCTCGGTTCGGGCCAGTCGTTCGGCCACCGGGTAGGGGACCGCCCAGTATCCAGCGCTGCGGCACAGGGCCGCGGCGGCCTCGGCCGAGTCGGCGTCGGTGCGTGGCTCCAGATCCCAGGCGCCCAGGCCGTCGAGCACCGGGATGACCAGTGCCGCACGGCCGGCGGGATCGGCCTCGGCGCGCTGCAACAGTGCGTCACCGCCGGCGGCGTCGAAGGCCTTGCGGGCCTCGGCGCCGTACTCTTTGGCTTCCGCGCTCAGGTCGATGTTCATGACGCCGCCAGCAGGGTGCGGGCCAGCAGGATGCGCTGCATCTCGATGCTGCCCGACGACACCGTCGAGGCCTGTGAGTAGCGCCAGTGATCCTCGACCTCGGCCCGGAAGTGGCGAGATTGGTTGTCCGGCAACGCGGCAGCGATCTCCATCAACACCTCGGCGCTGTCCTGGTCCAGTTTGGTCACCGCGATCCGGTAGGCCGCGGAATCGGTGGGGCGCACCTGGCCGGTGCTCTGCAGGGCCACGATCCGGTAGGCCATCAGCCGGGCACGCCTGCAGTGGGTGAGCATCCGCGCCCAGCGACCGCGAAGTTCGGCGGGCAGCTGCGACCAGGTGTCGCCCAAGGCTTGTGGTGCGAGTTGCAACAGCCGTTCACAGCGCGCGTAGCGGGCGATGCCGACCCGTTCGAAGGCCAGCACGTTCTGCACCATGGTCCAGCCGTCGTCGACGGTGCCGAGGATGTCCGCGTCGGTCACCCGCAGGTCGTCGAAGAAGACCTCGTTGAGGTGATGCGGTCCCATCATGGTCTTGATTGGGCGGACGGTGATGGCGGGGTCGCTCATCCGCACCAGGAAGATGCTCAAACCCCGTTGCTTTTTCTCCTGTTTTGACGTGCGCGCGAGCAGGAAGCACCATTGCGCCATGGTCGCGTACGACGTCCAGATCTTCTGACCGTTGATCCGCCAGCCGTCCCCGTCGCGCACCGCGGTGGTGCGCAGCGACGCGAGATCCGACCCGGCCTCCGGTTCGGAGAAGCCCTGACACCAGATGACCTCGCCGGCCGCGATGGGGGGCAAGTGGGTGCGCTGCTGCTCCTCGGTGCCGAACCGCATGATGATCGGCCCCACCCAGTTGACGCCCATGTACTGCGCGCCGCGTGGTTCGTGGTGGGCCCACATCTCCTCACGCACGACGGTCTGCTCCCAGGGGGACGAGTCCCGCCCCCCGAACTCGGTGGGCCAGGACATGCACAGCAGTCCCCGGTCGGCGAGTTCGCGGCAGAAATTCTGGGCGATCTCCAGGTCAGCCGGGTTGTCGGTGAAGGCACCCAGGTAGTCGTCGGGCACATGCGATTTCACCAGGTCGCGCAGTTCGGTGCGCAGGGCGGCGGCGTCGGGCCCCATGTCGAAGTCCACGCCGGCGATCGTACGACAATCCTTATAAGGATTGCTAGTATTCATTTCGTGCCCACCCCGCAGCGCCGCATCGCCGAGACGGTGGCCGCCGATCTGCGCAACCGAATCCTGGCCGGCGCCGAGCAGTTGCCCACCCAGGATCAGCTGGTCGCCGAGTTCGGGGTCAGCTATCCGTCGGTGCGGGAAGCGTTGCGCATCCTGGAGACCGAAGGCCTGGTGACGGTGCGCCGTGGCAGCGTCGGCGGAGCGCAGGTGCACCGGCCCGACGAGTCGTCGGCGGCCTATCACCTCGGCCTGGCCCTGCAGGGCGCAGCGGTGCCGATCGGTGATCTGGCGGCCGGGCTACAACTGCTGGAACCGTTGTGCGCGGCCGAGGTGGCACGGCGGGCCGACCGGCTCACGGCGGTGGTGCCGGTGCTGACCCGCAATGTCGATGCCAGTGCCGAGGTGGTATCCGACGGTGCCGCATTCACTCGCTGCGCCCGCGAATTCCACGACCTGGTGGTCGAATTCACCCCGAACGCCACCATCCGCCACGTGGTGGGCAGTCTGGTGGCCCTCTGGTCGGCGCAGGAGGAGAAGTGGGCCGACGCGCTGGTGCGCCGTGGCGAATACCCGTCGACATCCGAGGCGCGCGGAGCGGTGAAGACCCACCGCAGGCTCGTCGACGAGATCGCGGCGGGGCGGGCCGAGGAGGTCGAACGCATTGCCCGCCGGCATCTGGCGGCGACGCAGGAGCTGTTGTTGGAGCGGTTCACCGATGATGTGGTGCACGCGGTGCGTGGCGCAAAATCGCCCACGGGGCGGCGCTGCTGACTTAGGTTGTCGCCCATGGGAGCTGTGGTGGTGACGGGTGCGGCGTCGGGTATCGGGCGGGCCAGCGCGGAGGCGCTGGTCGCCGATGGCCGTGAGGTGGTGTTGTGGGATCTCGCCCCGGAGGTGGCCGAGGTCGCCGGTGCGCTCGGCATGTCGGGTGCGGTGCTCGACGTCACGGATATGGACGCGGTGGCGGACGCTCTGGCGGCCGCCGGTGAACTCAGCGGGCTGGTGCACGCTGCCGGACGGGTGCTCCCGGAACCGGTCGGCGCCTACACCGCAGAGTCCTGGGATGCGGTGCTCGACGTGAACCTACGGGCGCAGGCGCTGCTGGTGCAAGCCATGCTCCCGAAACTGGAGGTATCCGCCCGTGCGGATGAATCGCCTGCGGTGGTAGGGATTTCGAGTATCGAAGGACTGAGTGCCAATCCGTTCATCCCTGCCTACTGTGCGTCCAAGGCCGGCCTGCTGGGGCTCACCCGGTCGATGGCGGCACAGTTCGGGCCGATGGGCATCCGCGTGAATGCCGTGTGCCCCGGCTTCATTCGCACGCCTATGCTGCAGATCGCGTTGGACATCGAGGAGATCAAAGCCGGCTTCGAGCAGGCCGCACCGTTGGGCCGGCKGGGCCGGCCCGAGGAGGTGGGGGCCGCGGTGGCGTTCCTGATGTCGCCCAAGGCGTCGTTCATCACCGGCACGTATCTGGTGGTCGACGGGGGAGTGACCAGCCGTCACCCCTGAGGCAGGTCCAGGATCCTCCGAGTGACCTTGAGGATCTGGGTTCGCAGCGTGTCGTCATCGATGTCGGTGACCAGTGGGTGCATGACGGCGGCGCTCAGCGCGCCGGACATGATGGCCGCATTCACCCGAGCTTCCACGCCGGCGCCCTCGCCGAGCAGCACGCGGTAAAGCCGCTCGATGAATTGCGCGAACGGCGGGTATTCGGCCAGCAGGCGCACCACGACGGGATCGAACTGCAGCACGCCGGTGAGCTTGCGGCGGGTGACGGCCATGTCGACGACGCTGGCGAGCAGCACCGCGCGGGCGGTGGGCTGATCGGGTTCGGCTTCGGCGGCGTCCAAGGCGTCCTGCAGGCCGATCAGTTCGGTCTCGGCGACCGCGATGACGATCTCTTCCTTACTCTTGAACTGGTGGTACACAGCGGCTTTGGTGACCCCGATGGCATCGGCGATCATCTGCAGCGAGGTGCCGCTGACGCCGTGGTCGCCGAACAGGTCGTAGGCGGCATTGAGTACGCGGGTCTGCGCGGCGCTGTACTCGGTGCGCGACAGGCGGGCGTCGGTGGTCACGTGGTCAGGGTACTAGCCGAGTGGCTACGTGTGGCGTAGTGCGGTCAGCTGGCCGACCTAGATCCACTCCAGGACCCGGCCCGTGTAGTCAGCGAGCCTCACGCCCGCGGTAGACAGTGGGTTCTCCGAGAGGCAGGGACTGAGGCACTTGACGGCGCCTGCGGAACGGGCATCGGCAAGTCACAGGGGGTTCTCATTCGGTCCTCATCCGGCCGGGTGAAGGTGGATGTCATGACTGATCAACCAGAACTCATCGAACCTGAACAGACACCCGCGCAAACGCGTTCACGCTGGCAACGATTCAAACCCCAGGGCCGCATCGGTCGCCTCGTCGCCGTCATCGCTTCCGCGGCCGCCGCGCTCGTGATCGGCGGTTCGATCTTCACTGCGGGATACGCGCTGGGCTCCGATGGTCATGCGCACCACCACGGTGGCGGGCAGCACGACACGTCCCAGGCGGATCACCATCGCGGCGGCGACGGCGACTGGGGCCGCCACGGAGGGCACGACCGCTGATGGTCTGATGTTGCGACCTGACACGTTGGGGTTAGGCGGGGTTGAGCAAATGAATCGGATTTCGGCACAACGTCGGACTCAGAGTCTCGGTGCCGGCCTCCGAACTGTTTATCTCCCATCGTGTTTCGAGTAGCGGGACATCCGCAGCAGACCTGGGCTTTTCGCCGGTGACCTCAAACAGGGGGCGCCACCCCATCTTGATGTCGGCTCAGCAGACGGACTGGTTCGGCTGCGGGCTGTCTCAGCCCCGGTGGCTGGGAATGGGTTGGTCATCGTCCCGGGGCCCGAAGAATCCGAAGGCGTCGACGAGCGCAGGGGAAGGCGTCGTCGTCCAGTTCCACGCGGAGATCTGGCGGCGGGAGCGCCGGCTGAACATGGCGCGGAGCAGCTCGTAACCGTCGACACGCACACTGGCCGCGAGTTCACTGCTGCCGCACTGCCATTGGCGGCCGGATTCGTCGTGAACGAGGACAGTCGCGGTGTGACGCAGCCGCTGGTTCAGCAGGCGCATCATGACCTCCAAGAACGGGTCGTGCCAATGTGTGCGGTCGACGCGACCCAGTCCGAACGCTTCGCGTAGATCGGCTTCGTGGCAGATGAGGTCAGCGGCGATGTTGGGTCCGGTGAACCGCTGGCCGACCAGGCCGGTTTCGATGATGTCGCCGACGGCATCCCATTCCCGCAGCAGCGCCTCGCGTGACGTGCCGCGTCGTTCGGCGACGTGTCGCGCCGTCCACTCTGGGCCGGGTGCGCCGTCGACGCGTCCGCTGGCGGCGTCGGCTGCCCCACCGACGAGGTGGGCCAGGACCTCGCGTGCTGTCCACTCGGGAGTTGCCGGTACAGGGGCGGTCAGTTGGTCGTCGTCCAGGCGGGCGACCAACTCGGTGACGCGCTGGCGCGCGTCGCGGTAGGCGATGTCAAGCATGAACGGCCTCCTGAGGACGTGTCGTGGTGAATGATCGGCGGAGATGGTGGGCGGACACCCTGGCCACCATGGCCGGGTGCAAGAGCCGTTGTGGCGGATCGATCAGGTTCACCACCCGCATGAGGCGCTCGGTGACGACGATGTCTTGGGCGGCGTCGAGAATCTTGAGGCGCGCCCACCGCAGGACGCGTCCCTGCAGCGACCGGGTCTGGAGCGGCCCGGGCGGCTGGTTCAATGCCCACAACGGGGCAGTGATGGTCGCCAGGGCGTCGTGAAAGCGTTGGGGTTCGATCTCGCGGTCGCAGTGGGCGTGCTCACCCAGCGCCTGCGCGTGCAAGGCTGCCAGCGTGATGCCTTGTCCGTGAATCGGATCCAGGCAGCACGCCGCGTCGCCGACGACGACGAGGCCTCGGGGATGGGTTGAGTGGCGGTCGTAACGGTGCCACGTGCCGCCGGGATAGCGATGTACGAGGACATCGGAGAGTGGCCGTGCGCTCTGGAGTGCCGTGTATATATGCGGCGGAAGGAAGCGCTGGGCTTCGGTGAGCATCTCGGTGAACGTCGTCGGGGCTGCGCGTGTGTTGCCTGAGTGCGTGGCGACAGTCAGTGTCCAGGTGCCGTTTTCGCCGATGGTGAGTCCGCCGCGGCCGGCGCTGGTGGGCGGCACGACCAGGACCAGACGTTCGGCGAAGGTGGTGTCTTCGGGGATGGCGAGGCGCTGGCTGTAGTACGCGCCTTGCACGGCGAACGACTGTTGTGGAGGTCGGCCGAGGCCGAGCTGTTCGAGCAACAGGGGAGTGCGGCTGCCGCGACCAGTGGCATCGACGACGAGGTCGGCGCTCAGGGATCGCGTTTCACCGGTGTCTCGGTCCCTGATCGTGCCACCGGTGATGCGGTTGGGTTGCTCCGCAATGAGATCGACGACGTCGTGACCGTCGGCGATGGTGATGTTGGGCAACGCGGTGATGCGCCGGCGCAACTGGTGCTCGACCAGCGAGCGGGTTGCCAGGTGCATGGTCAGCGCGACCGGATCTGCGATCGGATCGGTGCGGTTCAGCGTGTAGGGGCCGTTCTGGACATGGATCCGCGCTCCGAGGTGCGGGTCGTCGAGGACGATACTTCCCGACGCTTTGAGCTCGGCGAGAAAGCCGGGCAACAGATCCTCGATGGTCAGCCACCCGCGGGAGAGCACGCTGTGCAGGTGCGGCGCCTGCGGCGTCCCGCGGCGATCGATCGGCCTGTCGGGCAGAACATCTCGCTCGACAATGGTGACGGCCGTACTCTCGTCTGCCAGTGCGGCCGCCGCGAGCAACCCGGCGATGCCCGCCCCCAGAACGATCACGTGGTTGTGCATGGATCCCCCTCCAGCGATGTACGTGAGGGTCGACGGTAACATCAAAATAAGAAAAGTAAGGATAAATTAAGAAAATACTAAGCACCTTGGTCGGCAGTCCATGACTGCCCTCGAGAAGGGAGGTCTATGGCCTGCGCCTCCTCGGTGTACGAGACTCATGGCGTGGCTCGGATCCGATTGCTCGCGCAGCGCGAGCGTGCTGAGTTCGCGGAGGCTTTGGCGGCCTTGGATGCCCAACAGTGGATTCAGCCAAGCCTCTGTCACGGGTGGAGTGTGCGCGACGTCGTTGCGCATACCGTCGCCTATCTCGGGCAGAGCCGACCTGTGCTCGCGGCCAACATGATCCGGGCTCGGGGCCGAATCGACCGACTCAATTCGGGTGGGCTGGACGAAATGAAGTCGGCGGAACCGGGGCGATTGGTGGAACTGATGCGCCGGGGGGCGGAGCCGGACGGGGTTGGAGCGCTCTACGGCTGCCGGGCCGCGCTCATCGAGTGCCTGGTCCATCAGCAAGACGTTCGCCGACCGCTGGGACTCCTGCGGACGGTCCCCGAGGATCGCCTCCGAGTGGCGTTGAACTTCGCGCGCGTCAGCCCGGTGATTGCAGGAGCGTGGCGTACCCGCGGCGTGCGATTGATCGCTACTGACATCGACTGGTCCACCGGACGAGGCCCTGAAGTTCGTGGTGCCGCCAAGAGCCTGTTGTTGGCGATGGCCGGACGAATCGCCAAAGTGCGCAACGAGCTTCACGGCGAAGGCGTGTCGCTCATTCGATAGAGGTGGCCTCTGAAGTTCGGTCAGCGTCGTCACCTGGATCGGAAGTTGACGGCGCCCCATTCGCCGCCCAGAACTGACGCGTCTGGCTTGCGATCGCGTCATTCGCGCTACCGGTGCCGTCCCACAGTCCTCGGTTGAGTGCTGTCGGGACCGACCACCACAATGCGGCGGTCTGGCGAACCTGCCGAACCTGTAAACCCGAAGCGAGCGTGGCGTAGTGCAGCCAGAAATCGTCGGCACGCGGACATACCCGGGTGAACTCGTCCCCGCGATTCCTGAGTGCGCGAAGGACCGCCGGCGGATACGCCACGCCGGACGTACCGGTTGCAAATACTTTGTCCGAGGCTGCTGTCGTGGTGCACATCGGCCACGTACGGTAAGGGCCATCATGTCGAATTCGTGCCCGAAAGGCAGTCACCTGATTCGGGTCATGCACTCTCAGAAGGTCGTTGAGCCAGTTCGCGGGATACAAGACGTCGTCGTCGGCGGTCACCAGGGTACGAGCAGGCTCCAGCGGCCAGATCTCATTGACGTACGGGAAGTACTTTTTGTGCGGGCCGTAATCCGCGCAACTGCGGATCTCGAGCCCGCGTGCTTGTAGCCGTTTCAGTGAGGGTGGCAGATCGGCCAAAGCGGCAGTGTCGTCCAGCCACAGGATCAGGCGACGAGGCTTGACGCCGCCGGCGCCAATGGTTTCGATGGCCTGCCACACCGTGGAGATGCGTCTCCCGTAACTGGTCAACGACACGTTTGCGTCAGCGTTGCCGACGACGCCCACCCGGGAGTAGCGATTGGTGCGGTGCAATCGGATGTGTTGCAAGACAAGAGCGATGAGTGCTGCACACAACGCGAGTGGGCTCTCAGGACGCGTACCTGTGTTCCGATTCGCTGACCTGAAGGCACCTGAATCTGAAATACGCTCCGGTTTTGGACCTTTCGATCCATTACCCGAGTGGCGGTCGTGCGCTACTGCGTTGGTGTCACCCGATCCCCCGTAACCCATGCCCGGACAGTAGCAACGTAAATTTGTTGCAGCCAGGCAAGTTCCTGCGGTTCCGGTGACGCATTCTCGGGAGTGAATCTTGGCGGTAGCCATTCTGGCGTCGGTGTCTGAGTCTTTCGAGGTGAGGATCGCTGTGCTACCGAACTGTGATTTGCCGCCGATTGACTGCCGTCCTGAAGAAGTCTTCAGGATCGGAAGGTGGCAGCAACAATCGAAGGTGAGGCGAACCGATATTGCGGCACGGCGTACATTCCTCGTCCGGATGTGCGAGATGCCTCTATGGTGCTGTCCCGCAATGCCTTCAGCTGCTGATGACAAAGTGCTGTAATGCCATTCCAATTCGCGCCGCTGTCCAACAGGCGATCAGGGTGAATCGCGGGCCCTGAACAGACACTGAATGCGGGTGCAAAGTGATTCAGCGGGCGTTCAGGGTGCCTCGGCAATAGTGGCAGCGTGAACGTCGAGCCGCGACGTTTTAGAAGGAGATGGTGTGATGAGTAAGCGCTTCAAGATTGCCGCAGGGTGTGCAGTGGCAGGAATCTTGCTGGGTGTGGGAGGCGGGATCGCTGTGGCTCTGCCAAGTGGCGCTCTGCCGCAGTCGCCCACCGCCGTCAATGGTCCTGACATTCCGGGCCAGCCTGACTTACCCGAACCCGGAGACCTTCCCGACGGGCCCGGCGAATAGCACTGTACCGTCGGTCTATTCACGTCGAGCGGCTGGCGGAACATCGCCGCCAGCCGCTCGGTAGTGCATCAATGCATTGCCACTGCCATCGATCGATCCACCAGTGCAGCGCCCCGATGACTCGGTTGAATTACCTCAGGCTCGTCAAAAGTCTTGTAAGCGCTTCATTTTCTTGAGAAGAATTGGGGTTGCTCGCGCGGACTGCATGTAGCACCGCATCGATCTGGCCGTCCAGGACGGTCCACACCTGACCGTTCATCGGCTCCAATGTCGCTCGACCGTTGTCCCACGCCGTCTCTAGATCGGTGATCCGGGCCGTAGCGCCGGCCTGGTCGCCTGCCTGCACCTTCGCCAGAGTGTCCTCGACGATGGTGGTGTACGCAGCGACCGCGTTGGCCGGGAAGGTGGCGCCGGCCTGGCCAGGGCTCAGCGATACGGTCGCGGCCGAAGATCCGCCCTCGGCTTCATCACTGGCCGCTGGAGCGGAGAGCGGCTGGGAAGCCGCCCATCCCAACAGAGCGCCGGTGGCGACGGCGACGGCGCCGAAGTAGCCGAGCATGATGTGCTCCCGTTTCGGTCGGGCCCCGGCGACAGGGGCCGCGGCAGCGGTTGTGCCGTCGATGAGGTCGGCGTGCGACACCGAGAGATAGCCGACGGCGCCGAGGATCGCGGCCAGGAAAATCACGCTGGTGATGCCGTAACCCAGGCCCAGCCCGCCGTCGGCCGATGCCGAGGCGAACCAGTCGCCGAGGTTGGCGCCGAGCGGGCGAGTAAGGATGTAGGCCAGCCAGAACGACAGAACGGCGTTGGCGCCCAAGCGCCAGCCGATGATGATCGAAATGATCAGTCCGGCAGGCAGGAGCACCGAGATGCCAGGGGTCCACCCGGTCAGCTGCAAGGTCCAGTCTCCGATGGCGGTGCCGAGGGCGAACGTGACGAGGACGGCCAGCCAGTAGAAGGCCTCGCGAGCCGGCGTGATGATGCTGTGGATGGACAGCGTGCCTTCTCGGGCATACCAGATGCCGAACACCGCAGCCAGGAGCACCGCGAAGACGGTGGTGCTGAGCGCCAACGGAACGGCCAGCGCGTCGGTCAAGATGTCGGTGTAGAGGGTACCGGCGACGCTGAGGACGACAACGGTCAGCCAATAGACCGCCGGCACATAGCGTTTCAGGGTCATCTGGACCCCGAGGACGATGGCGAGCACCGCGGTGAAGATGAGTGCTGTCAGGTTCAGGCCGACACCGAGGCCCATGTTGATCCAGTCCGCGAAACTCTCGCCGACCGTGGTGCAGAGAATCTTGATGATCCAGAACCACACCGTGACCTCGGGAACCTTGCTCAGCATCACGCGTTTGGTATCGGCCTTGGAGGGCACAGTGTTGGTCATGCGGCCGAACGTATCGACGGCACGCTGAACCAACGCTGAAGAAGCCAACGTCGACGAACGGTCGCGTCACCCTGATCGAGGTGCTTCTCAGCGTCCCTTCAGCGGGATCCACCTAGTGTGTGCCACGGCGTTATTGAGGGTCGCCTTACCTAACGGCGGCGCGAGTGTCGACGAGAACGACGACCGAGGGCAATGCCGTGGCTGGTGGCCACGGATCGTCCCGGGCGGCGACTGTCGGTTCTCCCAAGTGTGCGAGACGAGAGGTCCTACCAGTGCAGAAGTCCGTAATCCCGAGTGCCCTTGCGGCCGTTGTCGTGCTTGGCGCTCCGCTCGCCGGGTGTACTGCGAAACAGGCTGCAGAAGGATCGCAGCCCGGAAGCCAGGGCGGAGTGGCATCCGAGGTCGCGGTCAGTGCTGCTGACGACAAGTGCGAGCTGTCGGGCACCGAAGCCAAGACCGGTGCGACGACGTTCAACATCACCAACAGCGGCACCAAGGTCACCGAGTTCTACGTCTACGGCGAAGGCGATCAGGTGATGGGCGAGGTGGAGAACATCTCGCCGGGGCTGCAGCGCAAGCTGATCATTCGACTCACCCAGCCGGGCACTTACCAGACGGCGTGCAAGCCGGGCATGATCGGCGACGGCATCCGCGGCGACTTCAAGGTCAGCGGTGACACGGTCCTGGTCGACACCGAGGGCAAATTCAAGGAAGCCGCCGACAATTACAAGCGCTACGTGAACAGCCAGACTGATGCGCTGATATCGGCTACCCAGGCGTTCGTCGACGCAGTCAAGGCCGGCGACATCGCCAAGGCCAAGGCCCAATTCCCAGTCGCCCGTACCTATTACGAGCGCATCGAACCGGTCGCTTCCTCCTTCCCGAACGATCTGGACCCGCGCATCGACCTCCGTGAGGCCGACCTCGAGCCCGGCCAGAAGTGGACCGGCTTCCACGCCCTGGAGAAGCAACTCTGGGTCACCGGGCTGCAGCCCGACGCCGCCGCGCTGGCCGACCAGCTGCTGGCCGATGTGAAGGAACTGGACGCCGGAGTGAAGGCGCCCGACTGGACCATCGACTCCACCCAGATCGCCGGTGGCGCGCAGGGCCTGCTCGACGAGATCAGCAAGTCGAAGATCAGCGGCGAAGAAGACATCTTCAGCCACACCGACCTGTGGGACTTCAACGCCAACGTGCAGGGCTCGCAGACCGCGGTGGCCTCGGTGCGTCCGATCCTCGACGAACGCAACCCCGATCTGGGCAAGCGTGTGGACACCCAGTTCGCGAACGTCGAGAAGCTGGTGGCGCAGTACCGGCTCGGTGATGGATTCGTCGCCTACGACACGATCCGCGAGCCGCAGCGCCAAGAACTGTCCCGCGCGATCGACGCGCTGTCCAAGGAGGTAAGCCAGGTGCAAGGTGTCGTCGCGCCCCAATAATCCTGGCCCCTGGTCGGCAGCGAGATGCGCATCCGTCTTCTACTCGCCTGAGGGAGAACGTGGCCGCGCTCGGCAACGCCGAGAGGCAAATGTCAAAGCGCTGTGCAGCTCATGCCCCGTCATCGCGCGGTGCCGAGCGCACGCCCTGGCCGTTGCCGAACCGTTCGGGGTGTGGGGCGGAATGTCGGAAGCGGACAGACAAGTCGAATTGGACCGGACGGTGTCTTTTCGATCTTGTTCGGGCTAGCCGTATGGGAGCCGGCCGGCCGAAGCCATGCCTGGGTAAATCAATTGTCCCGCATATATTTCCGACGTATTTTGCCTGCGCCGGCTATTCAGAGCCGGCCGCGGCCGCCGCGCCGCATGGATGCGTCGATGTCCTCGACGCTGTCTTCGGTCACCGGGTCAGAATCAGGTTTCGGCGCGGGGATCGGGAGACGTTCCAGAGAGGCCAGGGCGGCTTCCAGCGCCACGATTTCGTCGGGGCCAAGCGAGGTGAGCATCCCTTCCAGTAGGTCTGCGACGGCTTGCTGCTGTGCCCGAACACCTTTCGGCGTAATTTCGACGAGGACGTTGCGGGCGTCGGCGGCGCCGCGCGTCCGACAGGCCATCCCGAGAGCCTCGAGTTTGCCCACCGCCTTGGACATCGTGGGCACTGCAACGCGGTCGTGGGCCGCCAAGTCCGACATCCGGATGGATTGCTGCTCGCGTAGGCGATAGAGCAGCGAGCATTGGGTGAGGGTGAGTGCGCTGGGGGCGGCCTGATCATATTCGTACCGGCGCAGGGCGGCCATGAGGCGAAAAAGTCGAAAGTGCAGCCGCTCCGCCAGTTCCATGTGGGCGGCGCTGTAATTCGCAAGCTGCGATGGCATCACGTTTCCAAAGTCGTTGGCAGACAGCGATTGGGCGTCGGCATCCTTGCGTAGTGCCAATGTCATTTCTGCTCAGACGTGGCCGGTGTCACCGTCGCGGTCGCTGACGGTGCAGGCGTCTTGATGGGCCGCAGGAACAGTGGCAGCACGATCGCGGTGTAGCAGATCCAGACGGCGGCCTGTAATACGGTCGGGTCAGGGCGGAAATTGAAGATGCCCTGGAGGACGGCACCGTACCAACTCGACAGCGAGAACCAGTCGGATATGTCGAACGCAATGTTTCGCAGCCCGGGCAGCCAACCTGCGGTCTGGAGGGCGCGCACACCGTAGCCGAAGATCCCGGCCGCCACGATGATCAGCAGGGTCCCGGTGCATTTGAAGAAGACGGTGAAGTTGATCTTCAGGGCGCCGAAGTAGAGCAGGACTGTCAGGGCGACAGCGATGGCGATGCCGATGAGGAGCCCCACGAGCGGCCAATTGTCGCCCGCCGAGTTCTCGGCGTAGCCGACCATCAACAGAGCAGTTTCGACGCCTTCGCGGCCGACCGCGAGGAAGGACAGGCTGACGATCGCGAAAGGTCCTGCGGCCATGGCTGTTTCCATGCCGGATTTGAGGTCGCCGGAGATGGTGCGGGATGCGGTGCGCATCCACAGCACCATCGAGGTGACGATGGCGACGGCCACGAGTGAGGCGATGCCGGCGCAGAGTTCGGCGGTGACCCCGGAGATGGTGGAGGTGCCGTAGTGGATGCCGAGGAAGATGGCCGCCACGAGTGCGGCAGCTGCTCCCACGCCGACCGCGACCCATTTCAACGCGTCGCGGCGTCCGCTTTTGACCAGGAAGGCCACCAGGATCATCACCACGATGCCGGTTTCGAGGCCTTCGCGCAGGCCTATCAGGCCGCTGCCGGCCAGCTGGGCGGCGATCGACGCGCCACCTGCGGCCATGTAGTGGACCACGCAACCTCAATTCGAATTTAGGCTAGGCAATGGTTAGTGCCTGCGTACTAACGGACACGGTAGGGATTACTTCCTGAAGCGACGCTGAGAGATCGCTCTGATCAGCGTTGACGCGTGGAAGGCAGAGTGACCGTCACGAAGGTGCCTACTCCTGGCCGGTCGTCGACGGTGATGGTGCCGCCGTGTTGTGTCACCGTCTCGGAAACACTGTGCGGTTCGATGCAATCATCGCCTGAACGCGGCGCACCCGCGTCGGGTTGCCGGTGGTCCTCACCATCGTCGCCGATTACGACGACGGCATTACCGCATTGCCGATACACCGACAGGTCGAGGCTGGTGGTTGCACGGCGGGCGGCGCCGTCGACCAGGTCGCGCACCATGTGATTCAAAGCGATCTCGTCGCCGACAACGTAGGTGGGCTGAAATTCGGTGTGAATCGCCAGGGGTGTCGCCCGTCGCAGCCATGTCGCGTGTCGCTCGAGGAGATCATCGAGAAGACCTCCACCGGATTTGCATTGTTGCTGTTGTTGCTCCGCACCGCACCGAGTGTGGATAGGCCGTGCTGAAGGGTCGATGAAAACGCAGGTGTGAGCGCCCTGCCGCAGGTGCGGGACTGGGGGACATCGGTGCCCGGCGGCCGCACCGTTGTCCAGCTAGTGGGCTGTGGTGCGCACGATGCGGCAGCGGGCGATCAGTTCGCTGGTCAGTGCGACGGCGCAGCTTTGCGACAGCAGCAGCGCGACGATGACCAGGACCTGGACGGCGCCGGCCTGTGTTGCCGAACCCGTGCTCAACAGCACGCCGACGAATGCACCCGGCAGCACGACCAGGCCGGATGTTCTGGCTTGGTCGACGTTGGGTACCAGTGCGTCTGCGCTGGCCCGGTGAATGATCTCCATCCTGGCGTCCCGGTCGGATAACCCCAGGCTCAGCGCGGCGTCCACCTCACCGGCGCGCACGGTCAACATGGTCAACCCCAGTCGGGCGGCTACGGAGACCGCAGTCATGGTGCCGCCCAGCACAATTCCGACGATCGGAATGATGGCCATTCCAGTCGGTGGAATGAGACCGGTGAGCAGCATCGGTGGGACGGTGATCGTCAGCCCGGCCAGGACGGGTAGAGCCAACCACCTCGAGCCGGAACTCGCCTCGCTGCGCCGGGCGGCCGTCCAGATCGCGACCACGAACATCACCGCCAGTACGACAAGCGATGTCGACAACCGTGACATGGCCGCCGCGAGTATTGCCGAGACCGCCGCCAGTTGGACAGCGGCACGCACTGCCGCGGCTGGGACCACCCAGACCGGACCGATCCGCGCCAGCACGTAGATCACGCCGGACGCTGCAGCCATAACCGCGCACACGACCGCCAGCTGCGGACCGATGGTTATCGAGATCATGCCTGCAATCCTCGTGCACCACGCCACGATCTCCGCATCCATGGTGCCGATGTGACGTACCGCGAAGACCCGTGGCGTGATACAGGTGATGGCGGTGTTTGGGGCAGGTAGAACAGGGGCGCCATGCTAAGCAGAGTTCAGGCTCTACGGTCGGCCGTGACGAACCGTAAGGCTGTTCGGTCTCTTCCCTGGTGGTGTTGGTCTCCTTGGGATTGGCGACGGCGATCATCCTCGCGCTGGTGTAAGGATCCCTGTTGGCCAGCGAAGACGACGCCTGCGTGAAGCGGGTGACCGCCATCAGCGAGGCGCTACGGTCCCAGCAACCGCAGGATCTCGACGACCAACTATTCACCATCGGCCCCGCTGGTATCGGTGGAAACAGCGATGGGGCAAGCGTTCCTTCAGTGTCCTTTCAGGGCAACGGTGTCACGGTGCTGGTATGAGGACTCATGCAATGCGTCTTGACGCCGCACGGGGGCGATGATGGAGGTTCGCAGCACAGTTGCGGTGGTGGCCTTGGCCGCACTGGTCCTGCTGGGTCTCGGCGGCGCGGTTGTGGTCGCCTACCCGTATCTGGCACCGCCGCACTTGACGTCGGCCCCGGTGGAGGTGGTCGTGGAATTTCCCGATCCCCGCGATGCCGGCGGTGACATCGCGGGATCGGGGGTGCGATAGCGTGCCACGGCGCGGCGCGGCGCGGCACGTTCGAGCTGAAAGATCGCGATGAGAATTCTGGTGGTTGAAGACGAAGAGCAGCTCAGCACCGCCCTTCGGCTCGGATTGCGCGAGGAGGGTTTTGCCGTCGTAGCGGTCGGCAGCGGCGTCGCCGGACTGGATGAAGCCGCGCATCGGTCCTTCGACGCGATCGTCCTCGACATCATGTTGCCAGGACTGAGCGGGTACGAGGTCCTCAGACAGCTTCGGGCGCAGAACATCTGGACGCCGGTGTTGATGCTCACGGCGAAGGATGGCGAGTATGACCAGATCGACGCACTGGACCTGGGCGCGGATGATTACCTGACGAAACCATTCTCCTTCAGAATTCTGGTCGCCCGACTACGTGCTCTGGTCCGGCGGGGCGCCCCGGAGCGACCGACGGTCCTCAGCGCGGGAACTTTGGCTCTGGACCCGGCACGCCATCTCGTGCACCGTGAAGGTGTCGAAATCGCTTTGACTCCCAAAGAGTTCAGCGTGCTGGCATACCTCATGCGGCACAAGGACGATGTCGTCGCCAAGTCCGAGATTCTGACCGCAGTCTGGGATGCGCACTATCGTGGCCCCGACAATCTTGTCGAGGTCTATATCGGCTATCTACGCCGCAAGATCGATGTTCCGTTCGGGACGAACACGATTGAAACGGTGCGGGGCGTGGGCTACCGGCTGCTGCCCTGAACCTTAGGCCACTCAGATGGGCCCGGTCGGCAGAACTACCGTGACTCGGGTTCCTCCGCCAGGGCGTTCATCGATGGTCACCGACCCTCCGTGGGCGTTGACGATCTCGGCGACGATCGGCAAGCCCAGACCGGTTCCGCCGCCGTCGCGCGAGCGGTCGGTGTCCAGCCTGACGAACCGGTCGAAAACCCGTGCCCGGTCCGTTTCGGGGATACCAGGCCCGTCGTCGGCGACGACGAGCGTCACCGACGTACCGTGGCGATGGACGTCGATACCGATCAACGACGATGCATGGTGTGCGGCGTTGTCCACGAGGTTACGGATCACCCGGGACACCCCGTTCATGTCGCCGGTGATCGTTGTCTCTTCAATCGAGAGCACGACGGCGAGATCGGTGTCGCGGCGGAGCCGGATCGCTTCTGCTTCTGCCAGCGCGTCCACATCGATGGTGTCGCGGTGCAGTGGGAGTGCGCCTTCGTCGGCCTTGGCCAGCAGCAAGAGGTCGTTCACCAACGCCTGCATCCGGCGCGCTTCTGGGACGAGCGTCCCGCTGCGTAGTTCGTCATCGAGGGTCTCCGGGTAGTCCTGAGCCACATCCAGGGCGGTGATGATGGTGGCCAGGGGACTGCGCAGCTCGTGCGATGCGTCGCCGACGAAGCGGCGCTGAGCCGCGTGGGCTGCTTCGATGCGCGCGAGCATCGCGTTCATCGTGCGGGCCAGTGCTGAGATCTCGTCGTTCTGTGCCGGTACTGGTACCCGTTCGGCGAGTTCGGCAGCCGTGATCTCCGATACCCGGGATCTGATCGCCTCCACGGATCGCAGCGAACGTTTGGTCAATCGGAAGCTCACCACGCCGGCCACGGCGCTGATCGCAGGAGCGGCGATGGCCAACAGCATGGCCACGGTGGCAACTGTCGCTTCCGCCGATTCGCTTCCGCCGCCGACGATTACGGTGTAGCGGCCGGTGGCTGTGACGGCGGTCTGTCCGCTGATGCGCATATCGTTGTCAGGCGAGGCATCATCGGGAACACCGTTCCGGATGGTCGTCGAGAACGCACTGACCGGCAGCAGAGGGGTATCGGGGGCGCCGTCCGAGCGGAAGGCCACCGTGCCGTCGGCCGCGATGATCTGGACTCCCGCGATCCGTTGGTCGGTAGCCAACAGTGCGCTGTCGAGGTCGGCCGTGGTGTCGAAATCCAAAGCCTCCACGATGTCGTGGACGCGTCCGGCGGCGGCGTCGTCGATACCGCGCAGCAGCGATTGATAGAGCACCACGACCAAACCGGTCCCCGCGGCAAGGACGGCCACGAGCACGACGGTCGCCGACACCATCGCCGAGCGCGTCGAGATACCCCAGTTGACGGGACGGATCAGCTGCCACGACCTGCGCTGGCCGCGGGGCTCTTCCGCGGCTGGGGCGTCAACATTGCGATCCACGCCCGTGGACCTTAGGCGTCCACGCGGCTGAAGGAAGTCGGTTCTGTGGATTGGCAGTACGGCGCGCATGGCTCAGCGTGGAGGCCAGGTGCTGAGGAGACGCTGAAAAGACGCTGCCCGTCAGCGCGGCATGCTGTCATGAGATGTAGGGATGTGCCGGCGGTGTGCCGTCGAGGAGTGGTGTTCACGACGGGGGAGGCGTTGGCGAGGATGCGAGTCCTTTTGGTCGAAGACGAGGCGCGGTTGGCAGTGGCCCTGATGAAGGGCCTGCGCGCCGCAGGTGTGGTCGTGGTCGCTGCATCCAATGGTACCGACGGGCTGTGGCACGGCACCGAGGACGATTTCGACGTCATCGTGCTGGACATCATGCTGCCCGGACTGAGCGGCTATGAGGTGCTGCGGCAGCTGCGGTCTCGCAACGTCTGGACGCCGGTTCTGATGCTGACCGCCAAAGACGGCGAATACGACGAAACCGATGCGTTCGAACTCGGCGCCGACGACTACCTCACCAAACCCTTTCACTTCAGGGTCCTGCTCGCACGCCTGCACGCGTTGGTGCGCCGCGGCGCCCCGCAACGCCCCGTCGTACTGGCAGCCGGCGCCATCACGCTCGACCCTTCCAGCAGAGTCGTGCAGCGGGGGGACGCTGTCATCGCCTTGACGCCAAGGGAGTTCAGCGTGCTCGAGTACCTGATGCGCAATAAGGACACCGTGGTCACGAAAACCGAGATCGTGCAGAACGTCTGGGATCAGCACTTCGAGGGCCCGGAGAACATCGTCGAGGTGTACATCCGCAATCTGCGTCGCAAGATCGACGTTCCCTTCGACGAGAACAGCATCGAGACCGTGCGCGGCGCCGGCTACCGGATGCTGCCGTAATCGGTGCCGATTCGGCGGGTGTGACGACGAGGAATCCCGTCGAGTGTCGCAGCTCACGGCAAGCCGGGGGGACTTCTTCAGCGGGGCTTCAGCTAACTCTCCTTACGTTGGTGCCCAGCGTCGGAACGGCCGTCCGCTGGTCGCGTGCGCACACAGTCGTGGCAGCAGCGACAGCGGTTCTGATCGCGGCGGACACGAAGCCAACAGATGCAGAGCGGAAGGACGCTTCATGGTTCCTGGCCTGAGTTACCTCGAGGCCGTCGTCGTCGGCGCCTTGCAAGGCATCACCGAACTGTTTCCGGTGTCCAGCCTCGGTCACTCGGTGTTGATACCCGCACTGATCGGCGGGCAATGGGCCCGGGATTTGACTGTTTCGACACCGGAATCACCGTATCTGGCGTTCATCGTCGGTCTGCACGTGGCGACCGCGTTGGCTCTGCTGCTGTTTTTCTGGCGGGACTGGCTGGCGATTGTCGGCGGCTTTGTCAGTTCGATCCGGCACCGCCGAATCTCGACCCCGCCTGAGCGCCTCGCCTGGCTCATCGTGGTGGCGACCATCCCGGTGGGCGTCGCTGGTCTGCTGCTTGAACATGTGTTTCGCACTGTCTTGGGGCGGCCCATCCCAGCAGCCGGCTTCCTGATTGCCAATGGGTTGATCCTGTTGGGCGGTGAAGCACTTCGCCGGCGTCTGGCTCGCACAGCGCAACCCTCGACCGTCGAGGCGGAGACCGCCGCTGCCGGCGACACGAAGGTGTTGGCGGCGCCAGATCAACGGCTGGCAAGCATGAGCATGGCTCGCGGTCTGATGATCGGCTCGGCCCAGGTGCTTGCTCTGCTGCCGGGCATAAGCCGATCCGGTGTCACCATGGTGGCCGGCCTCCTGCGGGGGTTGTCCCATGAGGACGCGGCCCGGTTTTCTTTCCTGCTTGCCACTCCGGTCATCCTGGCCGCCGGTGTGCTGAAGGTTCCGGATCTCTTCGGTCCGCTCGGTGCGGGCATTCACGGCCAGATCATCGCGGGCAGCATTGCCGCCTTCATCTGCGCATACCTCGCGCTTCGCTTTCTCACCAAGTATTTCGAGACGCGGACGTTGACCCCGTTTGCGATCTACTGCCTGATCGCCGGTATCGGCAGCCTCGCCTACCTGACCATGAGTTGATCGCCCGCGCCATCGCGGGACGGATAGGAGTCACGATGACACCGCGGCGCGGAGTCCAGATGTCGTCGAATCGACGGATCGCGGACGGTCTAGACGCCACAGATCCGGCGACTGAACATGATCTCGCAGTCGGCCCTCGGAGTCGTGCGGGCACATCTCGATCCCGGTCCAGCCCGGCCCGCCGGCGCCGCGCCGGCCGATCGCGGGACGCGAATCTTCGGAATCAGGCAGCGGCGCGCTGGCGTACGACGAGTTCGGTGGTATTCGTCGCTGCCGCCGTGCTGGTGTTTGTATTCAGTTTTGTCAGTGCCGTTCTGTTACATCAAGATTCGTTGCCAGAGCCGGTCCGGGACATCCTGTCGATGGTCATCCCGTTCGCCGGTACGTGACGGCGCCGCCCGACGCATGTTCTCGGATTTGTTGATGGCCTTCACGTTGATCTGAAGCGCGCTCGAAATGTGCCAGCGAGCCAACGTCGCCGTTGTATCCGCGATCGGGTCGGGTCGAGGACGATAAGGCTTTCCACCTCCACTGTAAGTCCGCAAGGGGGTCTTGCCGCAAGACCCCCTACCGCTGCCACAATTCCCCGTCGAAGCAACGAGTGACGACGATCAGGAGTTGATGTGCCGGAATCACCACGACCGTTCGAGGTTCACGAATCGGGCGCCTACCTGCACGGCACCAAAGCCGATCTCGCAGTGGGCGATCTGTTGGTACCGGGCCGCGAGTCCAACTATCAGCAGGGGCGCGTGATGAATCACGTGTACGTGACGCAGACGCTGGATGCGGCGGCGTGGGGAGCCGAGTTGGCGCCCGGTGCGGGCCGCGGACGCATCTACGTAGTCGATCCGCAGGGGGACCTGGAGGATGACCCGAACGTGACCGACAAGAAACTGCCCGGCAATCCGACCCGCTCCTTCCGCTCGCGCGAACCGGTGCGGATAATCGGCGAAGTAGAAGGCTGGACAGGTCATTCCGAGGAGCAGATCCAGACCATGCGGGACGGTCTTGAGGACCTCAGGCGCAGAGGACTGGACGTGATCTACGACTGATGGTCACCGCACACGGAAACCCTCACCGCCAAGGGTGACCGGCAGCTGCTCGGCGTCCTGCTCATGCGGCTGACCGAGCGGAATACGGCTCACGTCGTCCAACCGCTCGTAATGATCGCCGAGATCGACGTCGAGGGCGGCCAGGTAGTCGTCGAGCTGCTCTGTGGTGCGGGGACCGATGATCGGTACCACCCCGGTCGTCGAGCGGCGTGCACGCTCGGCCAGCCACGCCACGGCCACGCGGGCGGCCGGCACGCCGAGTTCGTCGGCGACGGCCAGGACGGCGTCGACGATTGCGGCTTTGGTGGGGCCGTCCTCGGTATGGATCACGCGATTCCAGGCTGTCAGCCGGCCGGCCGCCCCGTCGCGGTACTTGCCCGTCAGCAGGCCGCCGCCCAACGGTGACCACAGCGCGGCGCCGATACCCAGCGCCTCGGCCATCGGCAGGTTGTCCCGATCGGCGCTGCGTTCGACCAAGCTGTACTCGATCTGCACCGCGGCCACCGGCGCCCACCCACGGACTTCGGCCAACGTGACGCCGCGTGCGGTCAGCCATGCCGGGAAGTTGGACAGACCCGCGTAGAGCACCTTGCCGGATGAGATCAAGTCGTCGAAGGCGCGGACGATCTCCTCGATCGGGGTGACGAAGTCGGGCCAGTGCACCCACAGCAGGTCCACGTAGTCCGTGTCGAGGCGGCGCAGGCTGGCTTCCACGGACCGGATCATGGCCCGGCGGCCGTTGCCGGTCTGCAGCACGCCGCTGCCCTCGGCGGTCCCGCCGACGGCGAACTTCGTGGCCAGCGTGAACTCGTCCCGCCGGCCGGCGAGTACCCGGCCGAGGATCTCCTCGGACTCGCCGACCTGATAGGTGGCCGCCGTGTCGATGAACGTGCCGCCGGCGTCGGCGAAGCGGTCGACGATGGCGCGGGCGACATCCTCCTCGGCGCCGTAGCCCCAGCGGGTTCCGAAGTTACCTGCGCCGAGCGCCAGCGCCGAGGCGCGCAGTCCGTTGTTACGGCCGAAGGTGAAGTGCTCCATGACTGAAGACAAGGACGTCGTGGCCCGGATTATTTCGCCGGCCACATCCACCTGGCGGATGTGAGAAGCGGCACTCCGGCGCCCCCGAAGGTTTGGCGCGACTGGATCATAGGGTAGGTGAACGGTCAAAAGAGGACGGACGTCACGGGGTGAGGGTAGTGAAGAAACGACTGATGTGCTGGGCTGCAAGCATTTTGGCCGCTACGCTGCTGTCGGCCACGGTGGTCATGTTTGCCGGAGCCGGTACCGCGGCGGCGCACTCCCGGCCGGGCCTGCCCGTGGAGTACCTGACCGTGCCGTCGGCCGCGATGGGACGCGACATCCGGGTGCAGTTCCAGCCCGGTGGCCCGCAGGCGCTGTACCTGCTCGACGGGCTGCGCGCCCAGGACGACTTCAACGGCTGGGACATCAACACCCCGGCCTTCGAGTGGTACTACCAATCGGGGCTGTCGGTGGTGATGCCGGTGGGCGGCCAGTCCAGCTTCTACACCGACTGGTACCAACCAGCCGTCGGCAACGGCGGCACCCAGACCTACAAATGGGAAACGTTCCTCACCGACGAACTGCCCGCGTGGCTGTCCGCGAACAAGGGCGTCAACCCGACCGGCAACGCGGTGGTCGGACTCTCGATGGGCGGTGCGCCCGCGCTGACCTTCGCGATCTATCACCCGGACCGGTTCGTCTACGCCGGATCGCTGTCCGGCTTCTTGAACCTGTCCCAGGGCTGGTGGCCCACCCTGGTCGGAGTGGCCATGAACGACGCCGGCGGCTTCCGCGCCACCGACATGTGGGGTCCGCCGATCGACCCGGCCTGGCGGCGCAACGATCCGTCGCTGCACATCCCCGAACTCGTCGCCAACGGCACCCGGGTCTGGATCTACTGCGGCAACGGCACTCCCGGCGACCTGGCTCCCGCGACGGCGCAGGCCAATCCGGGCGCCGGGGTCCTGGAAGGGCTGACGCTGCAGAGCAATCAGGCTTTCCAGCAGGCCTACGTTGCCGCGGGCGGCAAGAACGCCACCTTCAATCTGCCGCCCAACGGACTGCACTCGTGGGAGTACTGGGGTCAGCAGCTTGCGCAGATGAAGCCCGATATCCAGCGCACTCTGGGCATTCAGTCCGCCTAGTCAGAGCACGCCCAGCCTCCGTAGATCTGTCAGGTACTTGCGGATCAGCTCGACCGTGATGTGTGGAATATCTTGTGCCGGGCCGATTTTGGCGGACCGAACGGCCTCGCGGAACACCGCGGTCGGTGCCACCGCGCCGAGCAGTGGCCGTTCGGGTTCCCGGTAGGCGTCCAGCAGGGCCAATGCGGAGCGTTGCCGCTGCTGTTCTGGCAGTGCCCGCAGCGCGCCCTCGAACCGGGAGATCCACTCGGCATGGTCGTCCACCCGGGTGATGGGGACGCCCGCCTCGATGAGCCAGTCCACGATGACGTCCAGCGAGACGCCGTCATCGTGCGGGTTCATCACGTCGTAGGAACCGAAGCCGTCCAGGCTGTGCCCGCCGATGGTGGTGATGGCATCGGCGACGAAATCGGCAGGCAGCCCGTCGTAATGGGCGCGCGGGCGCTCGCCAGACCCGTCGTCGGCGTAGAAGGTGCGCGGGGCCAGGCCGGTGCTCACCAGGCTGATGACCAGCCGGGTGAATGCGTCGGGCATGTTGACCTGACCGGCGAACGTGCTGTGCGCCAGGATCAGATCCGACCGAAACACGCTGACCGGCAAGCCGCACAGGTCGTGGGCCTCACGGAGCAGGACCTCGCCCGCCCACTTGCTGTTCGCGTATCCGTTGGCGTATCCCTCGTCCAGTGACCGGGTGGCGCTGACCGTCCGAATGTCCCCGTCTTCGATGAAATCGGGCACCGTCATAGCCACAGCGACCGTCGATAGATACGTCACCGGTTTGATCCGCTCGCTGATCGCAAGACGGATCACCTCGGCGGTGCCGACGACGTTGGGGCCGAACAGTTGTCCGTAGGGGAGCACATGGTTGACCAGGGCCGCGGGGTGGACGACGAGATCGACCTCGTGGGCCAGTCGGCGCCACGTCGCCTCGTCGAGCCCGAAGTGCGGCTCGCCGATATCGCCGGGGATCACCTCGAGATGATCGGCGGCCAGCAGCCGGAACTCCTGTGCCATCGCGGGATCGGACGCGAACACCTGCTCCAGGCGGCGCTGCGCCGTTTCGGCGTCATCACCGCGCAGCAGGGTTATCAGCCGGCCACCGGTGGCCGACAACCGCTGTAACCACTCCAGGGTCAGGAACCGGCCGAGGTAGCCGTTCGCGCCGGTGAGCAGGACGGTCTGCACGCGGCTGGTGACCGGCCGCGCCGATGGTGCCGCGGCCAAGGTCGCGTCATCGAGGAACTTGTCGAGTGTGAGGTCCGCCGCCGAGATCGAGGTGGCGCCCGCGCCGTGTACGAGGGTGGCGGTGGGGCGCTTGCCGCCCGAGGCGCGTTCGGATTCCACATAATCGGCCAGCGCGGCGAGGTCGGCCGACGGCCCGATGATGACACCGACGGGCACCTCTACGCCGAACACCTCGCCCAGCAGATTGGAGAAGGTCAGCGCCGACAGCGAGTCGCCGCCCAAGTCGGTGAAGTGTTCGTCGGCTGATGGTGCCGCACCCGGCAGCCCGAGCAGTACCTGCGCGGCACGGGTGACGGTCTGCAGCACGGGCTGGGTGGGGGCCGATTCGCGCAGCACCCGCAGTTCGTCGGTGCGGGCCTGCGACAGCTCGGAGTAGAGCTGTTCGAGGCGTTCGCCGTAGTGCGCTTTCAGCTTGGGCCGCAGCAGCTTTCCGACGCCGGACAGTAGTCCGTTGGTGGCCGTGAACGGATCGGTATCGATCAGGAAGTCGGCGGGCACCTCGTAGGACTGCAGTTCGGCGGCGCGAGCCGTCACCCGCAACGCGTCATGCAGGGCGCCCTTGAGGTCATCGGGGTCGGGATGGCGTGCCAACGCATCGGCAGTCGGCACGACGACGGCCAGTAGCGAGGATCGTTCGCTGTTGCCGTACACGAAGATCTGACGCACCAGCGGAGCGCCCGCATAGACGGCCTCCAGATTGGAAACCGCGACGAACTCGCCTTGGGCGAGTTTGAGGACGTTGTTGCGGCGGTCGACATACACCAGCTGGTCGGGCTCGATCTGAGCCATCACGTCGCCGGTGCGGTAGTAGCCGTCGGCGTCGAACACCTCGGCGGTGACGTCGGGGCGCTTGTAGTAACCCGGTGTCGCGGTGGCGGTCCGCACCAGCAGTTCGCCACGCGGATAGGGGCGGTCGCTGCTGAAGTAGCCGAGCTCGGGTACGTCGATCAACTTGTAGTCCAGCACCGGCGGCCTGGAGATGACGCCGTCGCGGGTCACACCACCCACCTCGGTGAGGCCGTAGACGTCGAACAGTGGTGCCTCGATGGTGGTTTCGAGGAACGCCCGCATCTCAGGAGCCAGCGGCGCGGTGCCCACGAATCCGTTGAGCACCCGGCCACCGAGGAGGTGATCGCGAAGCTCGGTCCTGGTCTGGGCATCGGCCGCAGTGGCGGTCTCACCCTCGGCGCGCAGCCTTTCGATGCGGGTCTGGTAGCGCTGATACAGCATGTCGACGACGCGGGGGACCACCGCGAGCTGGGTGGGCCGGACCAATTGCCAGTCTTCGAACAGGGTGGACAGATCACTTTCGGGGACGAAATAGCTTGTGCCACCGGCCTGGAACGAGGCCACCAGGGCGATACGCCCGCCGAGGTGGTTCAGCGGCATGAAGTTCACGTTGCGCACCGGCACGTCTGCGTCGGCGACGAACCCACTGGTCCACATCATCGAGAGCATGCGTTCGGTCCACATCGCGCCCTTGGGTAGGCCGGTGCTGCCGGAGGTGTACAGGATCATGGCCAGCCGCTGATCGTCGGCGCCGTCGTAGCCGCGGGGGATGGGCAGCGTCCGGCCCCGAGCGATGACGTCGGACAGGATCTCGATGGTGACGCCGCTGCCTGTCAGGCGAGTGCGGGCCTGCTGCAATGCTTCTCGTTGGGAGTCCACGGCGTCGTCGTAGTCGAAGACGGTCAGTCTGCGGACCGAAGGGCTGTCGGCGGCGCATTCCACCGCCAGGTCCAGGTACGCGGCGCTGACCGCCAGCACGCGAGGCTCGGTTTCGGCGAAGATCGGCAACAGTCGCGATGCCGGCGAATTGTGCTGCAGCGGAACCGCAACCAGGCCCAGATAGTTGCTGACCAGGTCGATGGTCAGGTAATCCGCACTTGCGAAGCCGATGGTGGCCACGAACTCGCCGGCACGGACCGATGTCTCGTCCGCGCTCCAGGCCGCCGCGATGGCTCGCACGTTCGACCACAGCTGGCGGTAGGTGACGGTTTCGAAGCTCTGCAGCAGCCGCTGCTCGGTGCGGCCGGTGGCCGGGTCCTGTCCCACGGAGGTGGCACGGGTGCCGAGGGCGGGGCGGTCCGCGTAGCTCTCGGCGTAGATCCGCAAGATCTCGGCAAGGCGGGTGCCGGGGCGCCGTGCAGCCTGCACGACGGCGGCCGAGGGGCGCGCGGCTTGCAGGTCGGTGTCGGTGGCGTAGAGCCAGGCCAACCGTTCGGCTCGGGCGTCGGTGCGGGTCTCGGTGGTCATATCGCGCCATTCGTCTAGGTATAGAGTTCTGTACTCAGGCCACCATAGAACGGTCTGGCCGGCTTGTAAACCGTTCGGTATACTTCGGGCATGTCCACCCCCTCGTCCACTGCTCCGCGGGTCGCCCGTGGCGGCCGCGGCGCGCGGGGGCGGATTCTGGCATCGGCGCGAAAACTGTTCTACTTCAACGGTATTCATGACACCGGCGTCGAGGCGCTGGCGGAGCATGCCGAGGTGTCCAAGCGCACTCTCTACCAGCATTTTCCCAGCAAGGACGCGCTGATCGCCGCCTACCTGCGCGACATCATCGGCACCGGCGGATCCCGGCCGGAGAAGAATCTGGCAGCCGACGGCCCGGCGCACGACCGCTTGCTCTCCATCTTCGACATCGCAGGCAACGGCCGCTTTCGTGGTTGCCCGTTTCACAATGCCGCCGTCGAAGCTGCGGACGACATGCCGGAGGTCCGGCAGATCGTCGCCGATCACAAACGCGACTTCATCGACCGGCTGTCCCGGGTCGCCGCTGAGGCCGGCGTGCGCGACCCTGCCACGGTGGGGCGTCAGTTGGCGGTACTCCTGGACGGCGCCACCGCGCTGGCCACCTCGCTCGACGACACCGCCCCGTTGCGCGACGCGCGGGCCGTCGCGGAACTGGTCATCAACACGGCCCGCTGAGCGGCACCGGCCGCGAGGCTGAAGAATCGTCGCGTAACCGAACGCAGCACAACGGAAGGCGCACGATGTCCCAACTGCCCTTGGACAAAACCGAATCCGGCCGCGTGCTCAACGATGCGCGCATCGCACAAGGTGTCACCTGGGCCGATTTGGCGGAGGCCATCAATCGGCCCCTGGTCTGGACGGTTGCCGCGCTGCTGGGCAAGCACCCCGTCACCGCCGAGGATGCGGCGACGATCTGTGCGCGGCTCGGGTTGGACGCGGACGTGCAGGCGGCCCTGCAGCGGCAGCCGTACCGCATCGCCGAACCGGGCGTGTCCAGCGATCCCACCGTCTATCGACTGCACGAAGCCGTCGACGTGTACGGCGCCGCGTTGAAAGAGTTGATCCATGAGGAGTTCGGGGACGGCATCATGAGCGCGATCAATTTCGCGGTGTCGTTCCAGCGGCGGCCGGACCCCAACGGAGACCGCGTGGTCATCACCTTCGACGGGAAATTCCTCCCCTATCAGTGGGGATAGCTTTACGGGATGAATCTGCTGTTCACCTATGGCACGCTTCGGGATCCCGGGGTGCAGACATCCTTGTTCGCCCGGCTGGTGCCCGCCGCCGACGACGCGATACCGGGTTTTCGGCTGGACTACGTCACCATCACCGACCCCGCGGTGCTGGCGGCCAGTGGGTCGGATCGGCACCCGGTGCTGCGGCCCGGCGGACCCGACGACGGGGTGACCGGCTCGTGTCTGGAACTCACCGATGACGAACTCGCGGCGGCCGACCGCTACGAGGTCGACGACTACACCCGCGTGCAGGTGACGCTGGTGTCCGGCAGGCGGGCGTGGGTATACGTGTCGGCCGATGACGCCGAGCTGGCGTGAGCCCGCTGCCGGGGTGCGTCGCCGCCGTGGTATTCATGGGCGATCAACGTCCGGGCCGGCTGATCGGTAGTCACTAACCTGTGGTGGTGGAGGAAAGCACCCGTGCGACCAGATTGCTCGAGGCCCAGGACAAAGCGGCCGCACTGTTCGACGAGATCGGTAGCAGGCGGATGGTGCGGCCCGGTATCACCGAGCGGCAACTGACCGACGAGATCCGCGATCTGGCGAAGGACCTGCTCGGGGTGACCAGGCATTGGCACAAGCGGATCGTGCGGGCCGGCGAGAACACGCTGGAGACGGCGCGCGGCAACCCGCCGGACCGCACTCTTGCCGGCGACGACATCGTGTTCCTGGATCTCGGGCCGATCTTCGAGGAATGGGAAGCCGACTTCGGCCGCACCTATGTCCTCGGCGACGATCCACGCAAGCTCGCGCTGCGCGATGACCTGCCGCGCATCTGGGATGCCAGCCGCGACCACTTCGCCGCAACTCCCAACATCACCGGCGAGCAGCTCTTCGAGCACGTGGTGGCGCTCAGCAACGACGCCGGTTGGCACTTCGGTGGCGCCATCGCGGGCCACCTCGTCGGCCAGTTCCCGCACGAGAACATCCCCGGCGACAAGATCGAGTCCTACGTCGCACCCGGCTCCATCCATCCGATGCGCCGAAAAGACCGATCCGGCAACGAGTGTCACTGGATTCTCGAAGTACACCTGGTCGAACCCGGCCGGCAATACGGCGGCTTCCACGAAGAGCTTCTCGACCTGCCCGGGCCCACCGTCTAACGGCGCGGGGGCCGCGGCACGAACCGGGACACCCGGTCGATGACCTCCTGGTAGGAGGGCCTGCGTTGCAGGCTGCGTTCCTCCATCATCGGGATGCTCGCGCCGAGGAACATCGCCAGGATTGCCGCCGCGCCCACGATCAGCCACCACCAGTCCGCCGGTGCCGCAGAAATACCGAACAGAGCCAGTGCCGCCCAGAAGCTGAACTCGCCGAAGTAATTCGGGTGTCGTGACCAGCTCCAGAGGCCCTGGTCCATCGCCTGCCCGCCCCGCCGTTGGGCCACGAACCGGTGCATCTGCACATCGGCCACCAATTCCAGCGTCACGGCCGCCAGGCCCAGCACATAGGCGATCCAGGTCAGCCAGACCAGTCCTGGATCGGGCCGCGTCACCGCGACGTACACCGGCACCATCCCCAGGAACACCTGCAACGTCGGAATCAGGTGGATGGCCACCAGGTCGGCCAGGAACTCCCAGCGGCCGGCCCGCTCCTTGAACATCGGGTAGCGCCAGTCCTCATGGTGCAACCCCGGGAAGGCGTACACCCAGTTCGCGGTCAGCCTGATCGCCCACAGCACCACCACGACGGCGAGCAACCAGCAGCGCAAGGCGTCCACCTCGGGTGCGCTGCGGTACCACCAATAGAACAGCAGCAGCGGGGGGATCACGCTCCAGTACGCGTCGTAGAAGCTGGAGTTCCGGTAGACCCGGCTGAAGGCGAAGATCACCAGCGTCGCCAGCACGTCGGCGATCAGGGTGTCCAGCCACAGCGGCCCGGCGCTGGGGCCCCAGGTCAGCCAGGCCGCCGCCACCGCGATGGCGATGACGTACGCCACGGTGACGATTGCGAGCGAACGGGACTTGCTGATGGTCGCCATCGTCGGAGCTTAGCGGGGCTATCTACCAGGGCGTGGACCTCCTGCGCGTCGCAACGAAGTCAGTCGCTGGCGGGCAGCGGTTTGGCTTCCTTGATGCTCAGCGGGGTGGCGCCGACACTCAGCGTGCCGGCCCCGGCCTTGGTGACCAGCACTTCGGCGCCGGAGTCGTCGACGTAGCGCTTGCCCATCAGGGTGCCGTCGGACAGGGCGGCATCCAGCGTCAGCGAGTCGTCCACGGCGCCACCGACGGGCACCAGCAGGGCGCCGCCGGCGCGCAGGTCATCAAGGCTGTCGCTGCTGCGCACCACGATCACCTGGGTATCGCACACCTGGCTCTGCAGACGGGTGCCGTTCTTGATCATGCGGGCTCCTTTGATGCATTCAGCTCGCTGACGAGCTCGCGGCGCAGCACTTTGCCGGTCGCGTTGGTGGGCAGTTCGTCGCGGAAGACCACGCGGTCGGGGGTGCGGGAGCCACGAAGCTGGCTGCGCACGAAGGACCGCAACTCCTCGGGATCGGGGCTGGTGTCGGCGACCGGTACGACGACGGCGACGATGATCTGCCCCCACTCGGCGTCTTCGGCGCCGACGACGGCGCAGTCCCGCACGTGCGGATGCTCGACGAGCACATCCTCGATCTCCGCGGGGGCGATGTTCTCGCCACCGCGGATGATGGTGTCGTCCGAACGCCCGCCGATGTAGAGGTAGCCGTCTTCGTCCAGCGTGGCAACGTCTTTGGTGGGGAACCAGCCCTGCTCATCGAGCACCGAGCCGATGCCGGTGTACTTGCCGGACACCTGCTCGCCGCGGACGAAGAGCTCGCCGGTCTCGTTCGGGCCGAGCACAGTGCCGTCCTCGCCGCGAATCTGCACCTCGATGCTGGGCACCGGCTGACCGACCGATCCCAGCCGTTTGGCCAGCGCGCCGTCGGGCGACCCGAGGGCGATCCGGTGATCGTCCGGCGTGAGCACCGCGATGGTGGAGCTGGTCTCGGTCAGGCCGTAGGCGTTGACGAAACCGACCTCGGGGAGCAATCCAAGTGCCTTGCGCACCAACGGCAACGCCACCTTCGAGCCGCCGTAGGCCAGCGTGCGCAGGGTGGGCAGACCGACACTCTCGGTGTCCAGGACGGTGACGATCCGGTCCAGCATGGTCGGCACCACGGTGGCCGAGGTGACACCCTCGGCCGCCACCAGGCGCACCCATTCGCGGGCGTCGAAGTGGGGGAGGTACACCATCTTTCGTCCGGCATACAGATTCGACAGCGCCGCACTGACACCGGCGATGTGGTAGGGCGGCACGCAGATCAGCGCGGCATCATCGGGCTCGGCCGAGTCGAACTCGACGGTGCCGGTGATGTAGCTCGTGAGGTTGTTATGGCTCAGTTCAACGGCTTTGGGCTGTGAGGTGGTGCCCGAGGTGAACAGCACCACCGCCACGGCGTCGGGATCGGCGAACTCGGCTGCCGGCTCGGCGGTCCGTGCCTGGGCGACGAAATCCTGCGAGCCGAGCACCCGGTAGCCGTCACCGACGGCGTCGCGGTATTCGTCGTCGACGATCACCAGTGGGTCGGGCAACCGGTCGATCAGCGCCCGCAGGCCATCGGTGGAGAGCCGGTAGTTCAGCGGGGTGAAGGCGACGTCTGCGCGTGCCGCGGAGAACAGCAGCAGCGGCAACAGCGCACCGCCGGTGCCGACGTAAGCGACATGCCCGGCGCCCGAGGCGGCGACGACGCCGGCCCCGCCGTCGGCGAGCGCGCTCAGTTCTTCCGCGGTCAGCCGCAGATCGCCCGACACGACCGCAGTCCGGTCCGGGTTGGCCGACGACGACATCTCCAGCAGCAGCGAAATACTCATGGCTTGTCCACGAAGATATCCCAGATCGGGTCATCCCCACCGCCGTAACCAGACAGGTCGGTGACCCCTGCCGCGGTCAGCACGTCGGCGTCGATGTAGGTCTGACCGTTGGCTTCCTTGGCCGTGCCGGTGAGGATCCGCGCGGCGGCGTCGGCCATGATCTCCGGGCTGCGCGACGACGACGCCATGTTCTGGCCATCAGCCAGATTGGTCACCGCCGAGGTGGCGATGTAGGTCTGCGGCCACAGGCAGCTGAAGCCGATGTTGGTATCCGCATACTCAGCTGCCCAGCCCAGCGACAGCAGCGTCATGCCGTACTTGCTCACCGTGTAGGTCGGGTGGGCGCCCAACCAGTAGGGATTCAGGTTCAGCGGGGGAGCCAGCGTGATCACGTGAGCGTTCGGTGACTTCTTCAGGTGCGGCAGTGCGGCCTTGGTGAGCAGGAACGTGCCGCGCACGTTGATGTCCATCATCAGGTCGAACTTCTTGGCCGACAGCTGCTCGGTGGCTTCCGTCGCTATGGCGCTCGCATTGTTGATGACGATGTCGACGCCGCCGAAGTTCTGCACCGCGGTGTCGATCGCGCGCTGCACGTCTTCTTCCTTGCGGACGTCACCGACCACCGCGACGGCCTTGGCGCCGACGGCCTCGACGTCGGCCACCGCGGTGTACACGGTGCCGGGCAGCTTGGGATGGGGCTCGGCGGTCTTGGCCAGCAGCACGACATTGGCGCCCTGCTTGGCCGCGCCGAGCGCAATGGCCAGGCCGATGCCGCGGCTGCCGCCGGACACCACCAGTGTGCGGTCAGCTAGTGGACGGTCTGCGCTGGACATGTGCCTCCCTGGCTCTCTACTTCTAGATGGTATTGGCATTCTCATTTTCAGCAAGTCCCATAATCGTGCATGTACAGGCACGACGGTCTGGCGGGGGGTGGTTCGGGGGTGCCCGAACGCCGTGCGCGGGGGGTCGATAAGGCTGCACCGTGCATGTTTTCCGCGTGCGGTATTGGCATTCTCATTTTTTGCAAGTACGTTATCCACTGATGAGCGAGCAAGTTGTTCCCCGGGTAGAGACCCCATCTGGCATCCCGCTGGCGCCCGTCTACGGACCGGGTGACCGCGCCGGTGAGCCACCCGCGCCTGGCGAGTATCCCTTCACGCGCGGCAACTTCGCGTCGGGATACCGCGGAAAGACGTGGACCTTCCGCCAGTATTCGGGCTTCGGTACCGCCGAGGAGTCCAATCAGCGGTACCGCTACCTGCTGGGCCAGGGCGGCACGGGTCTGTCCGTCGCGCTGGACCTGCCGACGCAGTGCGGCTATGACTCCGACGATCCGGAATACGGCGAAGAGGTCGGCCGGGTCGGCGTCGCGGTCGACACCCTGGCCGATGCCGAGATCCTGTTCGACAGCATTCCGCTGGACAAGATCAGCACCAGTTTCACCATCAACGGCACCGCCGCCATCCTGCTCGCGTTCTACGTGGCCGCTGCGGAGAAGAAGGGCGTGCCGCGGGAGAAGCTGACCGGCACCATCCAGAACGACATCCTCAAGGAATACGCGTCCCGCGGCACCTGGATCTGGCCGCCGACGCCGTCGCTGCGACTCATCGCCGACACCATCGAGTTCTGCGCGGCCGAAGTGCCGCGCTTCAACGCCATCTCGGTGGCCGGTGCACACTTCCGCGATGCCGGCGCCAACGCCGTCCAGGAGATGGCCTTCACCCTCGCCGACGGCGTCACCTACTGCGACACCGTCGTCGAGCGCGGCCGGATGAGCATCGACAAGTTCGCCCCGCAGATCTCCTTCTTCTTCTACACCCACGGCGACTTCTTCGAGGAGATCGCCAAATACCGTGCGGGGCGTCGTCGTTGGGCCACCATCGTGCGGGAGCGTTACGGCGCCACCACCGACAAGGCCGCGATGTTCCGGTTCGGTTGCGTGTCCGGCGGCGCCTCGCTCTATGCCCCGCAGGCCCAGAACAACCTGGTGCGGGTGGCGTATGAGGCGCTGGCCTCCGTGCTCGGTGGCGTGCAGTCGATGTTCACCGCCGCATGGGATGAGCCGTTCGCACTGCCCAGCGAGGAGTCCGCGACGCTGGCCCTGCGGACCCAGCAGATCCTGGCGTACGAAACCGGTGTCGCCAAAGTGGCCGACCCCCTGGGTGGTTCGTATTTCGTCGAAGCCCTCACCGATGCCACCGAAGCCAAGATCGTCGAGATCATGGCCGACCTCGAAGCGCACGGCGGCATGGTGCGCTGCATCGAGGACGGTTACCTGCAGGGTCTGATCGCCGACGAGGCCTACAAGATCCACCAGGAAGTCGAATCCGGTGAGCGGCCGGTGGTCGGGGTGAACAAGTTCGTCGTCGACGAGCCCGCACCCGACCTGGCCACCTACGAATTGGATGCCGCGGGCCGCGATCTGCAGCTCAAGCGCCTCGCCAGGGTGAAGGCCGAACGCGATCCGATCGCCGTGAAAGAAGCGCTGGCCCAACTGTCCAGGTCCGCCGAGGGGGACGACAACCTGATGCACAAGCTGATCGACTGCGCCAACGCGTACTGCACCGTCGGTGAGATGGTGGCCGCGCTCAAGGCCGTGTGGGGCGAGTTCCAGCAGCCGGTGGTGTTCTGACATGGCGACAAGAGTTCTGGTGGCCAAGCCCGGCCTGGACGGCCACGACCGGGGCGCCAAGATCGTCGCCCGCACCCTGCGTGACGCCGGGTTCGAGGTCATCTACACCGGTATCCGTCAGCGCATCGAGGACATCGTCTCCATCGCGCTGCAGGAAGACGTTGCGCTGGTGGGGCTTTCGATTCTGTCCGGGGCGCACGTCGCGCTGACGGCCCGCACGGTGGATGCCCTGCGCGCGGCCGACGCCGGCGATATCGCGGTCGTCGTCGGCGGGACCATCCCGCTGGGCGATGTGCAGAAGTTGCTCGACGCCGGTGCGGCGGCCGTGTTCCCGACCGGGACCGGGCTGGAAGCCCTCGTCACCGAGGTGCGGGCACTGACGGAAAAGGCGAGCTGAGATGCGTCTAGGCGTGATGATCGGGGCCGAGCGCGGCGACATGGCGCGCAAGGTCTCCAAACTGGTGTCCGATATCCAGTGGGCCGAGTCGGCCGGGTTGGACAGCGCGTGGATGCCGCAGGTGCCCAACGACTTCGACCTGCTCACCATGGTCGCGCTGATGGCGTCGAACACCTCGCGCATCGAACTCGGCACTGCAGTGGTGCCCCTGCAGGCGCAACACCCGATCGCGCTGGCCCGCCAGGCGCTGTCGGTGCACGCCATCTCGGCGGGCCGGTTGGTGCTGGGTGTCGGGCCGTCGCACCACTGGATCGTCCGCGACATGCTGGGCCTGCCCTATGAGAAGCCGGCCGCCTACACCCGCGACTATCTGCAGGTGCTGCGTGCCGCCATCGCCGGGCCCGGAGACGTTGACGTCGAGAATGATTCGTTCACGGTGCACAACCCGACCGTGCTCGGAGCCGACACTCCGATGCCGGTGCTGGTATCCGCGCTGGGCCCGGTGATGTTGCAGATCGCCGGCGAGCACGCCGACGGCACCTCGCTGTGGATGGCCGACGAGAAGGCGATCGGCGAGCACATTGCGCCGAAGATCAACAAGGCCGCCGCAGAGGCAGGCAAACCCGCGCCGCGCATCGTGGCCGGCATCCCGGTCACCCTGTGCGCCAACTCCGAGATCGAGGAGGCCAAGGACCGGGCCAACCGTGTCCTGGCCGAGGCCGAGACCTCGCCCAACTATCAGAAGTTGCTCGACCGGGGAGATGCCCGCGATGTGGGCGATCTGCTCGCCGCGGGTGATGAAGAGTCGATCCTCAAGCGGTTCAAGCAGTTCGCCGATGCCGGTGTCACCGACCTGTCGGTGCGGCTGCTGCCGATCGGCGACAATCGTGACGAGCTGATCGCGTCGAAGTACCGCACGCGTGAGGTGATCGCCGAGCTTGCCAAGCAGGTGCGGTGATTCATCGACACCGCCATTCCGTAGCCTCGGCGTCATGACAGGTCCGCTCTCCGGAATCCGCATCATCGAGGTCGGGGTGATGCTGGCCGGCCCGTATGCCACCATGCTGCTGGCCGATCTCGGCGCCGAGGTCATCAAGGTCGAGCCGCCCGGCGGGGAGATCTCCCGGCAGGTCAGCGACAGCTACTTCGCCAGCCTCAACCGCAACAAGCGCAGCGTCTGCCTGGATCTCCGTTCGGACGACGGGCAGGCGAAACTTGCGGCGCTGGTGGCTGATTCGCATGCGTTGCTGGTGAACATGAAGCCGTCGGCCATCAAGAAGCTCGGGCTGACGTACGACTCCCTGCGCAGGCACAACGAGAAGGTCGTGTGCGTCGCACTCACCGGCTACGGGCTGCACGGCGGCGACGACCCGGCCTTCGACTACGTCATCCAGGCTGCCACCGGAGTGGCGGCGATGACGGGCGACCCGCAGGCGCCGCCGACGCTGCCCGGCTATTCGGCGGCCGACAACTCCACCGGTCTGACGGCGGCCCTGGGCCTGCTGGCCCAGATCGTTTCCGGCCGTGGCGGGCAGGTGGACGTGTCGCTGCGTGACGTCATGCTCTCGCAACTGAACTACCGCGCGTCGGCCTACCTCAACGACGGCGCCGAGCCGCGCCGATACCCGTTCGGTGCGCACTCGTATTACGTTCCCGCGCAGCTTTTTCCCACTGCCGACGGCTATCTCGCGCTGTTCATCACCCACGACGGCTTCTGGAAATCGTTCGCGGGGGAAGCAGGGATCGACGGCTTCGTCACCATGGCCGAACGTGCCGCGGCACGCGATCAGGTCTTGGCCGTGGTGTCCGCGGCGCTGGCCACCGACAGTGCGGCGAACTGGGAGGCCAGGCTGAAACCGCTCGGCATTCCCGCTGCCGCGGTGCGTACTCTGCCGCAGGCACTGGCCGAGACCCCGGAGATAGTGGTGCAGGCCGGCGACTTCCGGTTGGTGGGCAGCCCGATCAAGGTCGAGGGCTTCGAGCCGGAGTACCGGCCGGCGCCGGTATTCGAGGGTCAGTCGTCGTCGTAGTTGACGACGATGTTGCCGGGATTCGGAACCGCCTGGCAGGTCAGCACGTAGCCCTCTTCGACCTCGTCGTCATCGAGGGCGTCGTTGACGCGCATGACGGCGCTGCCCTCGGTGAGCTTGGCGATGCAGGTGCCGCAGTTGCCGGCTTCGCACGCAAACGGCGGTGTCAGTCCGGCGCGGCGGGCGGTGTCCAGCAAGGTTTCGCCCGGGGTGACCGTCACCGTCGTGCTGGAACGGTCCAAAAGGATCGTCACCTCATCGGCGGGCACGGGTTCTGCCGTCATGACACTCTCCTGGGGCTATGATTCTGACAAATGGAGAATATCATTCTCCTTTGCGGATAAGGTAGTCGGCGTGAGGCCCGTGCTTGCATTCGACGACCGCGAGTACACCATGGCGGAGCTCGACGCCCTGGCCGACGCCATGGCCGGCGTCCTGACGGAGCGCGGTGTCCGGTCCGGGGACCGGGTCGCGATGATGTCGTCCAATCGGCCCGAGTTCGTCATCGCTTTGCGGGCCATCTGGCGGATCGGCGCCGCGGTCGTCTTGATCAGCTCGTCCTGGAAGCGTGCCGAAGTGACGCACGCGCTGTCACTGACCGCACCGGTGCTCGGGGTGGGGGACCAGCCGCTGCTGGCGGAGTTGCTGCCGACGGTGCACCTCGACGATCCGATCCCCCCGGCAGGCGGCCAGGCGTGGGATCCGGTGGCGCCCGGTGCCGACGCGCTGTTCGTTTTCAGCTCCGGTACCACCGGAATGCCCAAGGCGGTCCGGCACACTCACGCCGGGTTCGCCACCGCGATCAGGCACTGGCGCGACGCCCTCGGGCTCACCGCCGCCGACCGCATGCAGATCATGACGCCGCCGTCGCACATCCTCGGCCTGCTCAACATCGCCACGGTCCTCGAGGCAGGAGCGTGGATGCGACTGCATCGCCGATTCGACATCGACACCATGCTCAGCCATATCCACAGTGACCGGATCACCATCGAAATGGCGGTCGCGCCCATCGCGCTGGCGATCGCCGCACACCCCGAGCTGGGGTCCTACGACCTGTCCTCGCTGCGCTACATCATGTGGTGTGCCACCCCGGTGACCAAGAGCATCGCCGATGCGGTCACTGAACGGGTTGGCGTGCAATGGGTTTCGGCCTACGGTGCCAGCGAGCTGCCGGTCATCGCGTGCTGCCCGCTCGGCGAGGCCCGGCTGGACACCGTCGGCAAACCGGTGGCCGGGGTGGCGGTGCGCATCGCGGACACCGGGGAGATCGAGGTCCGGTCGGATTCGGCGATGGCGGGCTACCTGCCCGCCGCCGAGACAGCCTCGGCGTTCACCGACGGCTGGTACCGCACCGGCGATATCGGCCATCTCGACGAGGACGGTTGGCTGCACATCACCGACCGGCTCAAGGAGATGATCAAGGTGCGCGGCTTCCAGGTTGCGCCCGCGGAGGTCGAGGCGGCGCTGCACGCCCATCCCGCGATCGCCGACTGCGCGGTGTTCGGGATCCCCGACGCGGCCGACGGTGAGGCGATCGTCGCGGCGGTGACGGCACACGGGGTTTCGGAGACCGAGCTCGTCGACTGGGTCGGGGAAAGGCTTGCGTCGTACAAGAAGCCGCGGCGGGTGGTGTTCGTCGAAGACATTCCGCGGCTACCGTCGGGCAAGGTGTTGCGCCGGGTGTTGCGCGAGCAGTACGCCGTCAGCCCGTGATCAATTCCTCGGAGCGCTGCACCGTGCCGGTGATCCCGCCGGCGTTCTGACCGGCCAGCAGGACCGCCGCCGCCCCCATCGCCTCGGGCGGCTCCACCATCTCCTGTGGGATCTCGATGCCCATGCCACCGGCCTGCCAGCCCTCGGTAAGGACCACCCGCGACGGGCTCAGGCAGTTGACCGCGATGTTGTCGTCGCGCAGGTCATCGGCGAGTCCGAGATAGAGGCGTTCGGCTGCGGCCTTGGACACCCAGTACGCATTGGCGCCCGGCATGCCCACCCCGGTGGTGGTGATCGCCAGCAGCGATCCGCCACCGCGGGCGCGGACGTGCGGAATGACCGCCTTGGTCACCAGGAACACCCCGGTGAGGTTGACGTCCAGGCACAGCTGCCAGCGCTTCAACGGCGTCGACTCGATGGGGCCCAGCCACAGCACGCCGGCGTTCGCCACCAGGATGTCGATGCCGCCGAACTCCGAAACCGTCGTGGCGACAGCGTCATTGACCGAATCTTCGGAGGTGACGTCACAGGGTACGGCCAGTGCGCGGCCGCCGGCGTCGGTGATCGAGGCCGCCACCGACCCGATGGTGCCGGGCAGCCTGCCCTGTTCCTCGGAGCGGGCGGCCACCGCCACCGAGGCACCCGCCGCGGCCAGCGCGTGAGCGATGGTGGCGCCGATGCCGCGGCTGGCGCCGGCGACGAACGCGGTCTTCCCGTGCAGGCTCAGGCTCACCGGGGTGGGAACCGCAGCGCCCCGTCGAGGCGGATGATCTCGCCGTTGAGGTAGTCGTTCTCGATGATGCTCTGCGCCAGCTGGGCGTACTCGGTCGAGCGGCCCATCCGCTTGGGGAACGGAATCTGCGGGGCCCAGTACTGCTCCAGCTTGTCGGCGTTCTGGCCGTACGCCGGGGTGTTGATGGTGCCGGGGGCGATGGTGACGACGCGAATGCCCAGCGGGGACAGGTCACGGGCGGCGACCAGAGTCATGCCCAGCACTCCGCCCTTGGCGGCGGCGTAGGGCAACTGGCCGATCTGACCCTCGTAGCCGGCGATCGACGCGGTGTTGACGATGACGCCGCGGGCGCCCTCTTCCAGCGGCTCCGTGCGCGCGATGGCGGCGGCCGTCAGGCGCAGCACGTTGAACACCGCCGTCAGGTAGAACTTGACCGTCTTTTCGAAGCCCTCGAGGCTCAGCGGCGAGCCGTCCTTGCCGATCAGCCGGCCACCGGCGGCCGGGCCGCCGTGGGTGTCCACCGAGATGCGCAGCGGGGCAAGCGCTTCGGCTTCGGCGATCGCCGCGTTGACGGACTCCTCGGAGGTGGCGTCGGTCTGGATGTAGCGGATACCGAGCTCTTTCTCCAGCGCCAGGCCCTTGTCATCGGCCATGTCGGCGACGACGACCTTGGCGCCTGCGGCGTGCAGACGGCGGACGGTCGCTTCCCCCAGGCCTCCCGCGCCACCGACGACGAGCGCGGAACTTCCGGCGATCTGCATGTGGTTTCCCTTCTTGCAACTGACACTCTCAACTTGAGAGAATAACATTCTCATACCGGATTGAAACGAGATTCCCATGCCTGAAGCCGTCATCGTCTCCGCCGTCCGCGCGCCCATCGGCACCGCCAAAAAAGGCACCCTGCGCGACACCGACGCGTACACGCTGGCCGACCACATCGTCGGTGCGGTGGCCGCCGACCTCGACGGCAGGCAGGTAGACGACATCCTGCTCGGGGAAGGCCTCTACGGCGGTGGCGTCATCGCCCGGCACGCCGCCATCACCGCCGGTCTCACCACGGTGCCCGGTCTGGCCCTGAACCGGCACTGCGCCGCCAGTCAGGCCTCCGTGCAGGCGGGCGCCGCCGGCATCATGGCCGGCATGGACGAGCTGGTCATCGCCGGCGGGGTGAACTCGGCGTCCACCTCGCCGCGGTTCATCCGGCAGGTCGGCGAGGAATTTCAGCCCTGGTTCCCGCCCACCCATCCGGACCGGCCGGACGCGCCCAACATGGACATGTCGATCACCGTCGGCTGGAACGCCGCGGTGAAGGCGGGCGTCACCCGCGAGGAGATGGACGAGTGGGCGCTGGGTTCGCACCGCAAGGCCATCGCCGCGATCGACGCAGGCCGGTTCAAGGAAGAGATCGTGCCGATCGACACCCCGCACGGGCTGTTCGACACCGATGAACACCCCCGCCGGGACAGCACGCTGGAGAAGCTCGCCTCGCTCAAGGTGCTGCACCCCGAGATCGAGGGCTTCTCGATCACCGCGGGCAACGCCGGCGGTGCCAACGACGGGGCCGCCGCGCTGGCCATCGCCAGCGACCGGCTCGGCCTGCCTGCCCTGGGCACCATCCGGGCCTGGGCCTCGGTGGGTGTCGACCCGGCGTTCACCGGCCTGGCGCCGGTCGAGGCGATCACCAAAGCGCTTGGCCGTGCCGGTCTTTCGATCTCGGATGTGGACCTGTTCGAGATCAACGAGGCGTTCGCGGCGATGTGTGTGGCCACCGTCAAACTGCTCGACCTGGACCCGGAGAAGGTCAACGTGAGCGGCAGTGGCTGCTCGCTGGGTCACCCCGTCGCGGCCACCGGCGCCCGGATGATCGTGACGCTGGTGCACGAATTGCGCAGGCGCGGTGGCGGTATCGGGGTGGCGGCCATGTGTGCCGGTGGTGGCATGGGTTCGGCCACGGTCATCGAGGTCTCGCCCTAAGGTCTGTCTCGATGGATATTCACGAGCTCCTGACCGCCGCCCGGAGCGGATCGCAACGGGCCGTCGGCAAGCTGTTGACCCTGGTCGAAAGTGACCGCCGGGGCGAGGTGCTCGCCGCGCTGGACCCACAGCCGGTGCGCACCGTCGGGATCACCGGTCCGCCCGGTGCGGGCAAGTCCACCACCGTCGCCGTGCTGGTCGCCGCCTACCGGGCCCGCGGGATGCGGGTGGCCGTGCTGGCGGTGGACCCGTCCTCGCCGTACAGCGGGGGAGCGCTGCTGGGTGACCGGATCCGGATGGCCGCCCACATCAACGACCCCGACGTGCTCATCCGCTCGGTCGCCACCCGCGGACATCTCGGTGGCCTGTCGGCCGCGGTGCCCGCGGCGATCCGGCTGCTGGCCGCCCTGGCCTACGACATCGTCGTGCTCGAGACGGTCGGTGTCGGGCAGTCCGAGGTGGAGATCGCCGCCGTGGCCGACCCGACGGTGGCCATCCTCAACCCCGGTGCCGGCGACGCGGTTCAGGCAGCCAAGGCCGGGCTGCTGGAGGTCGCCGACATCATCGTCGTCAACAAGGCCGACCGCGAGGGCGCCGACCAGACGGCGCGGGACCTGCACATCGAAACCGGGATGCCGGTGCTGAAGATCATCGCCGCCGAGAACACCGGGATCGATGAACTGGTCGGCGCCATCGATGCCCACCACCGGACCGACGATGCGGGTCGGCGCGCGGCCCGGGCCCGGCTGCAGATCCTGTCCCTGGCGCAGAGCGCGCTGCGCGCCCACCCGGGGCTGGCGGAGCTGGCGGCCGAGGTCGCCGAGGGTGGCGCCGACGTCTACACGGCGACGGCCCAGTTGCTCGAGGGTGTCCAGGTCACGCCCGAATGAGAATGTGGTTTCCATCTTTCGGAAGTGCTACTGTACGAAATCGTTAACGTATTCTGTTGCTTCGAGGAGTCCGATGCAGAAGGCGCTTGCCCCCGAGATCTCGACCTGGCCGGACACGGATCCGCAGCTGATCGGTAGCCAGTGCGGCGCCTGCTCGGCCACGACGTTCCCGCGCCAGCAGCACTGCCCCAAGTGCAGCAAGTCCGAGATGTCCGATCTGCTGCTGCCCCGGCGCGGCACCGTGATCGCCTGGACCACACAGGGATTCCCGCCCGGAGCGCCCTACGCGGGCCCCACCGGTAAGGACTTCGTGCCGTTCGGCGTCGGCCTGGTGCAGTTGGGGGACGTGATCCGGGTCGAGGGCCGGTTGACCGAAAACGACCCGGCCAAGCTGAAATTCGGCATGGAGGTCGAGCTCACCATGGAGCCGTTCGCCACCGATGCCGAAGGCGATGAGCTCGTCACGTTCTGGTTCAAGCCGGTCTAGAGGAGTCCTGACATGACCAACGATGTAGCCATTATCGGCGTCGGGATCCACCCGTTCGGCCGGTTCGACAAGACCGCGATGGAGATGGGCGCCGAGGCCATCCAGGGCGCGCTGGCGGATGCCAAGCTGGAGTGGAAAGACATCCAGTTCGGCTTCGGCGGCAGCTATGAGGTGTCCAACCCCGACGCTGTCACCCGCCTCGTCGGCCTGACCGGCATCACGTTCACCAACGTGTTCAATGCCTGTGCCACCTCGGCCAGCGCCATCCAGCAGACCGCCGACACCATCCGGTTGGGCAAGTACGACATCGGTATCGCCATCGGCCTGGACAAGCACCCGCGCGGTGCGTTCACCGACGACCCGGCCAAGCTGGCGCTGCCGCAGTGGTACGCCAACAACGGTCAGTTCGTCACCACCAAGTTCTTCGGTATCAAGGCCAACCACTACATCCACAAGCACAACATCTCCGAGGAGACGCTGGCGCGGGTGGCCAACAAGAACTTCCGCAACGGCGAACTGAACCCGAATGCGTTCCGGCGCAAGGAGATCTCCGTCGAGGAGATCATGGCCTCGCCGGTGCTGAACTACCCGCTGCGCCAGTACATGTTCTGCGCCCCCGACGAGGGTGCCGCCGCGGTCATCATGTGCCGCGCCGATATCGCGCATCGCTACACCGACAAGCCGGTGTACGTGCGCGCCAGCGAGATCCGTACCCGCACCTACGGGGCCTACGAGGTGCACGGCACCTCGGCGCCGCTGGACGAAGATCCGTCGCCGACGGTGTTCGCCGCCAAGGCAGCTTACGAAGCCGCCGGCATCGGGCCCGAGGACGTCGACATCGCGCAGTTGCAGGACACCGACGCCGGCGCCGAGGTCATCCACATGGCCGAGACCGGCCTGTGCGCCGACGGCGATCAGGAGAAGATGCTGATCGAGGGCGCCACCGAGATCAACGGGACCATCCCGGTCAACACCGACGGCGGCCTGATCGCCAACGGTGAGCCGATCGGGGCGTCCGGTCTGCGGCAGATGCACGAACTGGTTCGTCAGCTCCGCGGCGAGGCCGGCGAGCGGCAGGTGCCGGGCAGTCCGCGCGTCGGGTTGGCGCAGGTGTACGGCGCGCCGGGCACCGCCTCGGCGACCATCCTGTCGCTGTAGATCGCACCGCGCCACCCGGTGCGGTAACGCCGTTCTCGCAGGAATAGAGTCTCGATCATGGCTGTGGAAGACACCGCAAACGCTGAATACCGCTTCGTCACATACGAAACGCTCGACGAGGGCACGATCGCCCGGATCATGCTGAACCGTCCGGAGGCACGCAACGCGCAGAACCGCGGCTTGCTCGTCGAACTGCACGACGCGTTCCTGCGCGCCGAGGCCGACGACGAGGTACGGGTGGTGATCCTCGGCGGAAACGGGCCGATGTTCTCCTCCGGACACGACCTGGGTTCGGCAGTGCAGCGCAGCGAGTACACACCGGGGCCGGATCAGCATCCGAGCTTCAAGGTCAACGGCGCCACCCGCAAGGGCGCGGAAAGCCTCATGCTGCAGGAGTGGCACCACTACTTCGAGAACACCCGGCGCTGGCGCAACCTGCGCAAGATCACGGTGGCCTCGGTGCACGGCGACGTCTACGCCGCGGCACTGATGCTGATGTGGTCCTGCGACCTGATCGTGGCGGCCGACAACACCCGCTTCGCCGACGTGGTGGGCACCCGGCTGGGCATGTGCGGAGTCGAATACTTCGCGCACCCATGGGAATTCGGCGCCCGCAAGACCAAGGAGCTGATGCTCACCGGTGACACGCTGTCGGTCGAGGAAGCGCACGCGCTGGGCATGGTCTCCAAGATCTTCCCGGTCGACGAACTCGCCGACAAGACACTGGAATTCGCCCGCCGGATCGCCAAGGTCCCGACGATGGCCGCCCTGCTGATCAAGGAATCGGTCAACCAGACTCAGGACAACCAGGGCTTCTACAACTCGCTCAATGCCTGCTTCACCATGCACGAGCTGAACCACAGCCACTGGGCGCAGGTGCACGAGAACAGTTTCCCGGTCGGCCTGGCCGAGGACGGTCTCGAGGACTGGAAGACCGCGGGTCCGCCCAAGTCGGCCGTCAAAGACCAGCCCTAACGTGTGATTTGTGGAGTCTCAGCCGTAACCATTACGGCTGCAGGTGGGGGCGGATTCCCCTGTGGCGGCGGCATATCCGCTGCGGTAGCCGAACACCATGGCCGGTCCGAGCGTGCCGCCCGCGCCGCCGTAGGCCTTGCCGGTCACTCCGGCCATCGCGTTGCCGGCCGCGAACAGCCCCTCGATCACCTCACCGTTGACGTGGCGCACCCGGCCGTCGCGGTCGGTGCGCGGTCCACCCTTGGTGCCCATGGCGCCGACGGCCACCGGGACCGCGTAGAACGGTGCGGTGTCCAGCGGGCCGAGCGTCTGCAATGCGGGGGTGGCCGCGGAGTTGTCACCCCAGTAGCCGTCGTATGCGCTTGCGCCGCGGTTGAAGTCGGGATCCTGCTCGTTCTCGACATTGCTGTTCCACTCGGCCAGGGTTCGGGCCAACCCGTCAGCGGCGATCCCGGTCTTCTCGGCCAGGTCTTCCAGGGTGGCCGATTTGTTGAACCAGTCGGGTGCCTCACCGCCCGGTTCGGTGCCCAGGAAGCCGTAGCGCTTGAGGTGCTGGTCGTCGAAGACGATCCAGGCGGGGTCGTTGAGGTATCCCGCGCGCGGGTCGAGGTGGTGGAACGGCCCGGCCATCGAGTTGTATTCGCCCGCCTCGTTGAGGAAGCGCTTGCCCGCGCGGTTGACGATGATGCTGCGCGGGCGGGTGCGTTCCAGCCGGACACTGCGGCTGCGCGGCTTACCGCCGAGGGTGTCGCCGGGGATCTGCACGATCGGCACCCACCACGCCTCACCCATGTTGGCCAGGTCTGCGCCGTGCGCCATCGCCATCCGCAGCCCGTCGCCGGTGTTGTTGGGCGGGGACACCGCACCGCGCATCGGCCCGCGAAGGTAGGCCTCCACCAGCTGTGGATCCCATTCGAATCCGCCGGTGCCGAGGATGACACCGCGGCGTGCCCGCACCCGGATATCGGTGCTGTCGAACGTGATTCGCACCCCGGCGATGCGTCCATCCTCCGAGATGAGCTCCGACGCCCGGGCCTCGGTCACCGGAGCGACACCACGATCCAGCAGTCCCTTGAGCAGTCCGGCGATCAGCGCGGCGCCGGCCACGCAGTAGTCGCCGACCAGATCGTCGGCGGCGGCGTGGATGCGGGCCCGGGTCTCGGCGTCGATCCCGACATTGCTGAAGTCCACCGGGAACGCGGTGATGCGGTCATGCCAGTCGCCGAGTCGCGCCAGGTCGAACGGCTTGGCATTCAGCGACCGGCCGCCGCCCGGTCGGCCGCCGGGCAGTTCGGGCTTGTAGTCGGGGAAGCCCTCGGCGACCTCGAACTGCAGCTCGCTGTGCGCCTCCAGGAAATCCAGCATGGCCGGACCGGTGCGCACGAACGTCTCGACCAAGCCGTGGTCCATCGCTCCCAGAGACTGGGCCTCAAGGTATTTCAGCGCGTCTTCGACGCTGAGGCCGGCGGCGCGATCATGCGACGGAATCCAGACGATGCCGCCGGACACCGCGGTGGTGCCGCCGACCGTCGGGGCCTTCTCGTAGATCGCCACCGACGCGCCGTTCACCGCGGCGGTGAGTGCGGCCGACAGCCCGGCACCACCGGTGCCGAGGACGACGACGTCGACTTCCTGATCCCAATCCGACACGTTGACAGGTCCTTTCAGCCGAGGATCTCGGAGAGTTGTTTGGCTGCACGGATCACGGCATCGCGGCCGCGCAGCACCACGTCCTCCCGGTGGGAGATGAGGTTGATGCAGGTGGGCGGCGAGGGCGGCCGCCGGCGCACGGGGACCGCCAGGCCGTAGGTGTCGGGCTCGATCTCGCCGTGGGTGATGACGTAGCCCTGTTCGCGGGCCTGGCTGACCAGGTCCCGCTCGCCGGGACGCGGCGCCATGCTGGACAGCAGTGCGATCCCCGCCGAGCCGCGGTCCAGCGGATAGCGGCTGCCTTCATGGAAGGACAGTTGGTAGAAGACCAATGTCGGGACGATGACCGCGATGGCCACCTGTTGATCGCCCTCGGCCACCAGCAGCGACACGGTGGTGCCCAGGTCGTCGGCCAGCAACCGCAGCGTCGGCACGCTCAGTTGGCGCACGTTGTTGTCGAACGAGGCGCCGAGCACGGCGAGCGTGGCGGCCGGCCGGTACTTACCGTCCTCGCCCTTGGCGATGAAGCGCGACTGCGCGAGTGTGCTCAACAGCCGATAGGCGATGGTGCGGTGCACGCCGACGAAATCGGCGACCTCGGCGGCGGTGACGCCGGCGGGCGCGCTGGCGACCGCTTGAAGCGCGGACAGACCCCTGGCCAGGGTCTGTGACCCGGCTGCCGCCCGCGCGGGGTTATCCGCGCCGGAGCTGCCGTTCAGTCCCTTGACAGACGTCATTGCGAGAGTGATGCTCTATACATAGTGCACATTGGTGTTCGATATTAGCACAGATGCTTCGCACTAAAAGAGAATGTGATTTCCGCAGGAAGGGACGGCATGACAGCGACTCCGGTGCATGAAAGCGTCTGGAGCGACCTTCAGGGCGTTGCCTTCACGCAGGGGTACCTCGACGCCGGCGGGGTGCGCACGCGCTACCTGCACGCGGGGGACACGAGCAAGCCCGCACTGGTCCTGCTGCACGGCTCCGGCGGTCACGCCGAGGCGTATGTGCGCAACCTGGAATCGCACGCCGAGCATTTCTCCACCTGGTCCATCGACATGCTGGGACACGGGTACACCGACAAACCGGGCCATCCGCTGGAGGTCGCGCACTACGTCGAGCACCTGCTCGCGGTGTTCGACACCATCGGCGCACAGAAGGTCTACCTGTCGGGTGAATCCCTCGGTGGCTGGGTCGCGGCCCGTGCCGCCTCCGACCATCCGGACCGCATCGAGCGCCTGGTGCTCAACACCGCCGGTGGTTCGCAGGCCGACCCAGAAGTCATGAAGCGCATCATCACGCTGTCGATGGCCGCCGCCGAGAACCCGGACTGGGGCACCGTGCAGGCGCGCATCAAATGGTTGATGGCCGACAAGTCCAAGGGCTACGACGATATCGTCGCCAGCCGGCAAAAGGTGTACCAGCAGCCAGGTTTCGTGTCCGCGATGAGCGACATCATGGCGCTGCAGGATCCGCAGATCCGGGCCCGTAACCTGCTCGGCCCCACCGAGTACGGCGCCATCACGGCCCCCACCCTGGTGCTGTGGACCAGTGACGACCCGACCGCCGATGTCAGCGAGGGCCGGCGCATCTCGGAGATGATCCCGGGCGCCCGTTTCGAGGTGATGCCGGACTGCGGACACTGGCCGCAGTACGAGGATCCCAAGACGTTCAACGAGTTGCACCTCGACTTCCTGTTGGGGCGGTCATGACCGAACAGGTCGACGTCCTCATCGTCGGCGCCGGACCTGTCGGTCTGACGCTGGCGAACATTCTTGGCCTGCAGGGTGTCCGGACCCTGATCGTCGAGGATCGGGACACCTTGATCGACTATCCGCGCGGCGTCGGGCTCGATGACGAGTCGCTGCGCACCTTCCAGTCGATCGGCTTGGTCGAACAGATCCTGCCGCACACCGTGCCCAACCAGATCCTGCGTTTCTACGACGGAAAGCGGGGCCTGCTGGCCGAGATGGCGCCCCCGGACGCCCGGTTCGGCTGGCCCAAGCGCAACGGGTTCGTCCAGCCGCTGGTGGACGCCGAGCTGCTCAAGGGTTTGGCACGGTTCTCTGATGTGCAGGTGTCCTGGGGCTCCCGGATGGAGAACGCCGTCCAGGACCCGGACGGGGTGACCGCCGAGATCCTGCGCGCCGGGACAACATCGACGGTGCGGGCCCGCTACCTGGTCGGCTGCGACGGGGGACGAAGCGCCACCCGGCGCATGATGGATGTGACCTTCGAGGGAACCACCTCCGAAACCCGTTGGCTGGTGATCGATCTGGCCAACGATCCGCTGGGGCATCCCAACAGTGAGGTCGGGGCCGACCCGTCCCGGCCGTACGCCTCCATCTCCATTGCGCACGGTATCCGGCGCTTCGAGTTCATGATCCACGCCGACGAGACCGACGAGCAGGTGGAACAGCCGGAATTCATCGCCCGGATGCTGGCGCCGTTCGTCCCGCACCCCGACCGCGTCGACATCATCCGGCACCGCGTCTACACCCACCATTCCCGGATCGCGGGCTCGTTCCGCAAGGGGCGGATGCTGCTGGGCGGTGACGCCGCACACCTGATGCCGGTGTGGCAGGGACAGGGCTACAACAGCGGTATCCGGGACGCGGCCAATCTGGGCTGGAAGCTGGCCGCCGTGGTCAACGGGCACGCCGGGGACGGCCTACTGGAAAGCTATGACGCCGAGCGGCGCAAGCACGCGCGCGCCATGATCGACCTCTCCACGCTGGTGGGCCGGGTCATCTCGCCGACCAACCGGCACGTGGCGACGTTGCGGGACAAGCTCATCCGCGCGGCGTCGGTGGTACCCACACTCAAGCGGTATGTGCTGGAGATGCGGTTCAAGCCGATGCCGAGGTATGACACGGGTGCGGTCGTGCACACCGAGTCGGCATCGGCCGTGCCCCCGGCGGGCACACTCTTCATCCAGCCCCACGTCGACACCCGCACCGCACAGAACCTGCTTCTCGACGAGGTGCTGGGCACCGGCTTCGCGGTGCTGGCGTGGAACAACAACCTGCGCGAACTTCTCGACGAGGCAACCTTCGAGCGCTGGAAAGCGATGGGCGCCAAGCTGATCGAAGCCCGGCCCGGCACCCAGCTGCACTGGACCGGACATGACGATCCGGACATCACCATCGTCGGCGATCGCACGGGCGCACTGAAGAAGTTCTTCGACGCCCACGCCGAATCCGTGCTGTTCCTGCGCCCGGACCGATGCATCGCCGCCGCCGGCATCGCCCAGATGTCCAACGACCTGAGCGCCACGTTGTTCGACGTTCTCTGTCTCACCGAGGGAGGTGAAACCCATGTCGCAAGTCGCCCTGTGCTGCATGTCGCACAGCCCGCTGCTGAATCTGCCGGGACCGTCGGCGGAACTGCTTGAGGACATCGACGCTCAGCTCACCGAGACCCGCGCCTTCGTCGCCGATTTCGACCCCGAGCTCGTCGTCATCTTCTCCCCGGATCACTACAACGGTTTCTTCTACCGGCTGATGCCGCCGTTCTGCATCGGCAGCGCCGCCACCGGCGTCGGCGACTACGGCACCTACGCCGGGCCGCTCGACGTGCCCGCCGCGCAGGCCAACGACATGGCGGCCGCGGTGTGGGAGGGCGGCGTCGACGTCGCGCTGTCGGCGGCCATGGACGTCGACCACGGGACGGTACAGCCCCTCGAGGTGCTCTTCGGTGACGCGACCGCCCGGCCCGTCATCCCGGTGTTCATCAATTCGGTGGCAACCCCGCTGGGGCCGCTGAGACGCACCCGTGCGCTCGGGGCCGCGATTGGTACGTATCTCGGTACTTTGGACAAGCGCGTGCTGGTCGTCGGATCCGGTGGGCTGTCTCATGATCCGCCGGTCCCCACCCTGGCCACCGCTCCGCCGGCCGCACTGGCGCGCATCGTCGGCGGTGCACCGATGACCCCCGAGGGCCGGGCCGCACGCCAAGATGCCGTGATCGCCGCGGCGCACGACTTCGCGCACGGCGAGAGCCCGCTGCAACCGCTGAACCCGGACTGGGATCACGCGCTGCTCGACCTGATCGACACGAACCGGTTGGCCGAGGTGGATGGCTGGACCAACGAGTGGATCGCCCGCGAGGCCGGCAACTCGGCCCACGAGATCAGAACCTGGGTGGCGGCATTCGCCGCGATGGCCGCCCAGGGCAATTACCAGACGCAGCAGCGCTACTACCGCGCTGCTCCCGAGTTGATCGCGGGCTTCGCGATCCGGACGGCGGTACCCGCGTGATGGCCCAGTTCGATCATTCCGTCGATGTCCTCGTCATCGGTTCCGGTGCCGGCGGCATGACCGCGGCCCTGCGCGCCGACGCATCCGGGCTGGACACCCTGGTCGTGGAGAAATCACCGAAATTCGGTGGCTCGTCCGCACTTTCGGGGGGTGGAATCTGGGTGCCCGGCGCGCCGTCGCAGCGCAAGTCCGGCTACGCGCCGGATCCCGACGGGGTGTTCGACTACCTCAAGACGATCACCGGTGGACTGGTCAGCGACGAGCGGCTGCGCACCTACGTCGAGACCGGCCCGGAGATGATGGAGTTCCTGGAGAAGTCCAGCACGTGGTTCGAGTTCGTGTGGAAACCGGGCTACGCCGACTACTACCCGGAACTGGCCGGTGGCTCCGAGCGCGGTAGCACCATCAACGTGCCCGAGATCGATCTGCGCCGACTCGGCGACGAGGAGCAGAATCTGCTCGCCCCGCTGGCGTTGGCCCCGAAGGGAATCTGGTTCGCCCCGAAGGATCTTCGGCTGTTCTACCAGGTGAGGCAGAACTGGCGCGGAAAGGCCGTGCTGCTGAAACTTATCTGGCGGATGTTCCGGGCCAGGGTGTTCGGCGATCGGATGGCCGCCATCGGGCAGTCGCTGATGGCGCGGATGCGGCTGGCCCTCAAGGAGAAGAACATCCCGCTGTGGCTGTCGGCGCCGATGACCGAGCTGATCACCGATGTTGATGGCCGCGTCGTCGGCGCGGTGGTCGAGCGCGACGGCAAGCCGGTGCGCGTCGAGGCCCGCCACGGTGTGGTGGTGGCTTCCGGTGGGTTCGACCACGACATGGCCTGGCGCCGGCAATATCTGCCACTCTTGGAGAAGGACTGGAGCTTCGGCAATCCCGCGGCCACCGGTGACGGGATCCGCGCGGGCGAAAAGGTCGGTGCCGCCACCGATCTGCTGGACGAGGCCTGGTGGTTCCCGGCCATGTGCTGGCCCGACGGGCGGCTGCAGTTCATGCTGAACGAGCGGATGATGCCGGCGCAGTTCGTGGTCAACGGCGCCGGGAAGCGCTTCATCAACGAGGCGGCGCCGTACATGGACTTCGCACACGCGATGATCGAGGGCCAGCAGTCCGGTACCGAACACGTTCCGTGCTGGCTGGTCACCGACATCTCGTCGTTCCACCGGTACGTCGTCGGCGGGCACCTGCCCATCCCCAAGATCCCGTTCGCACCGGTGCCCACCGGCCGCAAGATCCCGCAGGCCTGGCTGGACTCCGGCATCGTGGTGGCCGCCGACACCATCGGCGAGCTGGCGGGCAAGATCGGGGTGCCGGCAGAGGAGTTGCAGCGCACCACAACCCGGTTCAACGAACTGGCCGCCAAGGGCCACGACGACGACTTCAACCGCGGCGACAGTGCGTACGACAACTACTACGGCGACCAGACCCTGCCCAACCCGAACCTGGCGCCGCTGGGCAAGGCACCGTATCTGGCCTTCCAGATCATCCTCGGCGATCTCGGTACCTCGGGCGGGTTGCTGACCGACGAGCACGCCCGGGTGCTGCGCGAGGACGGCACCGTCATCGCGGGGCTCTACGCCACCGGCAACGCCTCGGCAGCGGTGATGGGCCGAAGCTACGCCGGCGCCGGCGCCACCATCGGACCCGCCATGACGTTCGGCTACGTCGCGGCACAACACATTTCCCATAACTCTAATCGAGAGGTAACCGCATGAAGATCTCGCTGTTCTACGAATTCGCGCTGCCCCGACCGTGGTCCGACGACGACGAACACCAGATGTTCCAGGACGGGCTGGACGAGGTCGAGGCAGCGGACAAGGCCGGCTTCTCCACCGTGTGGCTCACCGAGCACCATTTTCTCGAGGAGTACTGCCACGCCACCGCGCCGGAGATGTTCCTGGCCGCGGCCAGCCAGCGCACCAAGGACATCCGGCTCGGTTTCGGCGTCATGCACCTGCCGCCGCCGATCAACCATCCCGCGCGCATCGCGGAGCGGGTCGCCACCCTGGACCACTTGTCCAATGGCCGTGTCGAGTTCGGCACCGGCGAAGGATCCTCGGTCGCCGAGCTCGGTGGTTTCAACATCGACCCCGCCGACAAGCGCACCATGTGGGAAGAGGCGCTGGAGGTGTCCATCCGCTGTATGACCGAGGCGCCGTTCACCGGCTTCAAGGGCGAACACGTCGAGATGCCGGCCCGCAACGTCATCCCCAAGCCGCGGCAGAACCCGCATCCGCCGGTGTGGGTGGCCTGCACCCGCCCGTCCTCGGTGCAGATGGCCGCGCAGAAGGCCATCGGCGCACTGAGTTTCGCCTACACCGGGCCCGAGGCACTCAAAGACCGGGTCGACGGCTACTACAAGGAATTCGCCGAGCAGGGCGCGCCCATCACGCCTGCCATCAACCCGAACATCCTGGCCATCGGCGGCGACCTGTCGATGATGGTGGCCAAGAACGACGACGAGGCCATCAAGCGGCTGGGTATCGGCGGCGGGTTCTTCTCGTTCGGCATCATGCACTACTACCTGACAGGCATGCACACCCCCGGTCGGACCGGGGTCTGGGACCTCTACGAGCAGGCCGTCAAGGATGACCCGACGCTGGCCTACGGCCCCGGTCGCGGTGCGATCGGCGGGCCGGAGACCGTACGGGAGTTCCTGCGCGGCTACGAGGCCAGCGGTGTCGACGAGATCATCCTGTTGCTCAACCCGCGCAGCCACGAGGGCACCATGGAATCCATCGAGATCATGGGCAAGGAAATCCTGCCCGAGTTCATCGATCGGGATGAGAAGGCCGTGGCGGCCAAGGCCAAGCGGCTCGAACCGGTCATCGAGAAGGTCGAGGCCCGCCGGATCGCCTACAACGCACCGGACTTCGACGAGAACTACTCCTTCGGTGGCCTGCCCACCGGCAAGGGCGGCAAGTTCACCGCCGGTGAGATCCCCGAGGCGATGGCCGAGATCAACGAGGGTCGCGTCAAGGCGGCGCAGTTGGAGAAGGACAAGCGCGGAGCTGCACAGTAGTCATGTCGGATCGCTGGCGGTATGACGGCCGCCGGGTGGTGGTCACGGGGTGCGCGTCGGGTATCGGCGCGCACCTGGCCGGCCAGTTGGCCGACCTCGGCGCCCACGTCACCGGACTGGATCTGCGTCGCCCCGATACCGCCCCGGCGGAGTTCATCGAGGTGGACTTCGCCGACGGTGCAGCGATCGACGCCGCGGTCGCGCGCATCGACGGGCCCGTCGACGCGCTGTTCAACGTGGCCGGGGTCTCGTCGGGCATCGGTAAACCGTTGCTGGTCCTCACCATCAACTTCCTCGGGATGCGGCACTTCACCGAGGCGTTGCTGCCGCAGATGCCTACCGGGTCGGCCATCGCGAACGTCTCGTCGCTGGCCGCCGCCAACTACCTGGACAACATCGCGGTGACGGGCGGTCTGTTGGCCACCACCTCGATGGCCGACGGTATCGACTGGTGCGAGCGCAACCCGGAGGCGCTGGCCGACGGCGGGTACCGGTTGTCCAAGGAAGCGATCATCCTGTACGGCATGACGCGCGCATTGGCGTTGGGGGAGCGCGGAATCCGGATCAACTGCACCGGACCGGGTGTCACCGAGACGCCCATCCTGGATCAGCTGCGCGGTGCTTACGGTCAGGATTACCTGGACTCGTTCCCGAAGCTGCTCGGGCATGTGTGTGGTCCGGACGAGCAGGCGTCGGTGCTGGCCTTCCTCAACAGCCCAGCGGCAAGCTACATTTCGGGACAGGTGATCTGGGTGGACGGGGGAACCGTCGCGGGCCGGATCGCAGCGAATCTGGAAGGGAAGCACTAGATGTCCACCATGAAGGATTTCCGCCGGGTCGCCGACGATGTGCGCAACTGGGGCCGCTGGGGTGGCGATGACGAACTCGGCACGCTGAACCTGATCACCGCCGACAAGGTCGCCGAGGCGGCGTCGCTGGTGAAGGCGGGCAAGGTGATCTCGCTCGGCGGTGACTTCGGCTCCAACGGGCCGCAGGGTGCGTTCAAGTTCCGCTTCAACCCGATCCACGTCATGACCGTCGACGGCGGTGACGCCGAGACACTGGTCAAGTATGCGCCGGAGTGGGCCCGCAATTCCGTTGCACAGGAACTCAGTTCGTTCTTCGTCGACAACATCTTCCGGTTCAACGACGACATGATCACCATGTCGCTGCAGGCCGCCACGCAGTGGGATGCGTTGTCGCACGTCTACTACGAGGACAAGCTGTACAACGACTTCCCGGCGGATTCGGTGACCAGTTTCGGGGCCTCGCGCTGCGGTATCGAGAAGGTGGACGGCAAAGGCATCGTGTCGCGCGGGGTGCTCCTCGACGTCGTCGCACACCGCGGTGGAGAGCTGTTCTGCGAGCCCGGCCGGCCGATCACCCCCGCCGAACTCGACGACATCGCCGCCAAGCAGGGCGTGCAGATCGGCCGCGGCGACATCGTGGTGGTGCACACCGGATGGTGGACGCGCTTCCTGTCCACCGGCGACGGCCAGGAGCCGGGTTCGGGCCTGCACTGGACCTGCGCCTCGTGGCTGCACGACCACGAGATCGCCGCCGTCGCGTCGGACAACCTGATGGTCGAGGATCCGGATCCGGCCAACGGGGTGGAGGGCACCTTCCTGCCGATGCACATGCTCTGCCTGCGCGACATGGGGCTGATGCTCGGCGAGTACTGGGACCTGACCGGGCTGGCCGCGGACTGCCGCGCCGACGGCGTCTACGACTTCCAGCTGATCGCGCCGCCGCTCAAGGTGGTCGGTGCGGTGGGCGCGCCCGTCAGCCCCATCGCGATCAAATGAACACGCGCCCCAATGCCACTGTCGAATAAGCACTCTGGTCATTCCACCGATTCGGAGAATGCGGTTCTCCATTCCGGAAAACATCAGTATCGTGTGCCCGTGGACTTCACGCGCAAGACCATCGCCGTCGACGGATTGACGACCGGCTACCTGGAAGCGGGAGCCGGCGACCCCGTCGTGCTGCTGCACGGCGGTGAGTTCGGTGCCAGCGCGGCGATCGGCTGGGAGCACACCATCGGCGCACTGGCGCAGCACTACCGGGTGCTGGCACCGGACATGCTGGGCTTCGGCGAGTCGGCCAAGGTCATCGACTTCACCGACGGCCGCGGGATGCGCATCCGGCACATCGCGCGGTTCTGCGAGACCCTCGGGATCGGCCCGGCGCACTTCGTCGGGAACTCGATGGGCGCGATCAACCTGCTCGTCGACACCACGTCGGAGACGCCGATCCTGCCGGTGCGCAGCCTGGTGGCCATCTGTGGTGGCGGCGACATCCAGCGCAACGAGCACACGAATGCGCTGTACGACTACGACGCCACCTTCGAAGCCATGCGCCGCATCGTGACCGCGCTGTTCTTCGATCCGTCCTACCCGGCCGACGAGGCGTACGTGCAGCGACGGTATGACTCGAGCATCGCGCCGGGAGCGTGGGAGTCGTTGGCGGCGGCCCGGTTTCGGCGCCCCGGCCTGGATGCGCCGGCGACGCCCTCGTCGAAGCGCGCCTACGAGCGCATCGCGGTACCCGTCCTCGTCGTCGAGGGCGGCGGAGACAAACTGCTGCCGCCCGGGTGGGCCGCCGGGATCGCCGCCCAGATTTCCGACGGCCGATGGGCCGTGGTGGAGGGTGCCGGGCACTGCCCGCAGCTCGAGCAGCCCGGCGCACTCAACGAGGTGCTGCTGAACTTCCTGAAACAGGTTTCATGACTATCAGCGAGAAGCGGAGCGGGATCGCGCATGAGTAACGAACTCGACGGCAAGGTCGCCGTCGTCACCGGCGGCGCGGGCGGACTCGGAGCGGGCCTGGTGCGCCGCTTCGCCGCCGAGGGCGCCAAGGTGGTGTTCGGTGACGTCGACGAGACCAACGGCGCGGCCCTGGCGGCCGAACTCGGCCCGAACACGCACTTCCTGCGCAACGACGTCACCGACCTCGAGCAGGTCGCCGCGCTGGTGAACACCGCCGTCGACAGGTTCGGTGGGCTGCACGTCATGGTCAACAACGCCGGGGTCTCGGGCACCATGCACCGGCGCTTCCTGGAGGACGACCTGGCCGACTTCGACTCGGTGATGCGGGTCAACGTGCGTGCGGTGATGGCGGGCACCCGCGACGCCGCCCGGCACATGGCCGAACACGGTGGTGGCTCCATCATCAACCTGACCTCCATCGGCGGGATCCAGGCCGGCGGGGGAGTGCAGACCTACCGGGCGTCCAAGGCCGCGGTCATCCAGTTCACCAAGTCGGTGGCAATCGAATTGGCGCACTACGAGATTCGGGTCAACGCGATCGCCCCCGGCAACATCCGGACGGCCATCGTGGCCAAATCGGCCTCGTCGGAGGACCGTGAGCGCCTCGACGAGTTCGAGGAGAGAATCCGCGCCCAGATGCGCCACGACCGGCCGCTCAAGCGCGAGGGCACCGTCGACGACGTCGCCGAGGCGGCGCTGTACTTCGCCACCGACAAGTCGCGCTACGTCACCGGCACGGTGCTGCCGATCGACGGCGGCACGGTGGCCGGCAAGGTCATCGTGCGCAAGGAGAAGTAGGCCAGGGCCGGGGTGGCCGGCACCCTGGACGAACGGCGCTCAAGATTTAAATCAATTGCTTGACTTAATTACAGGAGGGGCGTTGACTGTAACGGTGACGGCAGCCAGATCCCTGCGCACAGAGCGCGCCAGTGGCACCCGGGAGGCGATCCTGGTCGCCGCAGAACGGCTCTACGCCGAACATGGCGTATTCGCGGTGTCCAATCGACAGGTCAGTGAGGCTGCGGGACAAGGCAACAACGCCGCGGTCGGCTACCACTTCGGCACCAAGGCCGACCTGGTGCGCGCCATCGAGCAGAAGCACCGCCAACCCATCGAGACGCTGCGGCAAGCCATGATCGCCGCGGTGGCCGGTTCGCATGACCTGCGTGACTGGGTGGCCTGCCTGGTCTGCCCGCTCACCGACCACCTCGCCGAACTCGGCACCCCGACCTGGTACGCACGGTTCGCCGCCCAGGCCATGACCGACCCCGAGTACCACACGATCGTGGTCAAGGACGCGCTCAGCTCGTCCTCCCTGGTCGAGGTCATCGATCGGATCAACCGGTGCCTGCCCGATCTGCCCACCGAGGTCCGATTCGAGCGCAACATCATGGCCCGCAACCTGTTGATGCACAGCTGCGCCGACCGGGAGCGCGCGCTGGCCGCCGGCGGCGCCGTGGTGGCGGGGCGGTCGTGGCGGGCCGCGGGCGCCGGCCTGATCGACGCGATCGTCGGCCTGTGGCTGGCGCCGGTCACCGAGATCGGGGAAGTCGCGTGAAGATCGCCGTCGACCAAGACAAGTGCGTGTCGTCGGGACAGTGCGTGCTCAACGCCATGGAGCTGTTCGACCAGCGCGACGAGGACGGTGTCGTGGAATTGCTCGAATCAGAACCCGGCGCCGATCAATACGACAACGCCCGCCGCGCCGCGGCGGCCTGCCCAGCCCTGGCCATCGACATTCAAGACTGACTTGAGGAATGAGATCACCACATGTCTGAAACGCTGACCGAAGTGGACATCCCCGACTACCCGATGGAACGCGATGTGCGGTGCCCGTTCTCGCCGCCGCCGCAGATGCTCGGTAACCCCAAAGGCCTGAAGCGGGTGAAGATCTGGAACGGCAGCACGCCGTGGCTGATCACCGGGCACGAGGAAGCGCGGGCGCTGTTCGCCGATGCGCGGGTCAGCGTCGACGACCGCATCGAAGGCTTCCCGCACTGGAACGAGCACATGCTGTCCACGGTGAACAAGCGGCCGCGCTCCGTGTTCACGGCCGACGCCGAAGAGCACACCCGGTTCCGCCGGATGCTGTCAAAGCCGTTCACCTTCCGCCGCGTCGAAGGCTTGCGGGCGACCATCCAGGAGGTCACCGACGAGTGCATCGACGCGATCCTGGCCGGCCCGCAGCCCGCGGACATCGTCTCCGCTCTGGCGTTGCCGGTGCCCACCAAGGTGATCAGCGACATGCTCGGCGTCCCCTACGAAGACCACGAGTTCTTCCAGGAGCACGCGAACGCCGGCCTGGCCCGCTTCGCCGCCGCGGACGCCATGCAAAAGGGTGCGATGAGCCTGCACCAGTACCTGATCGACCTGGTCGAGAAGAAGCAGGCCAATCCGGCCGAGGACGCGGTGTCCGATCTGGCCGAGCGGGTCACCGCGGGTGAGATCAGCGTGAAGGAGGCCGCCCAGTTGGGCACCGGCCTGCTGATCGCCGGGCACGAGACCACCGCCAACATGATCGGTATCGGTGTGCTGGCGTTGCTGGAGAACCCGGAACAGGCTGCGCTGTTGCGTGATTCCGATGATCCCAAGTTCATCGCCAACGCATGCGAGGAACTGATGCGCTACAACTCGATCATCCAGAACGGCCAGCGCCGGGTGGCCCTCGACGATATCGAGATCGGTGGCGAGACCATCCGTAAGGGTGAGGGCATCATCATCGACCTCGCGCCCGCGAACTGGGACGCCGCAGCTTTCCCGAATCCGGACAAGGTCGACTTCACCCGGGACGCCAGCCAGGAACTCGGCTTCGGTTACGGCCGCCACCAGTGCGTCGGCCAGCAGCTGGCGCGCGCCGAACTGCAGATCGTGTTCCAGACCTTGCTGCGCCGCATCCCGACGCTGAAACTGGCGATCCCGTTCGACGAGATCCCGTTCAAGCACGACCGCCTCGCCTACGGCGTCTACGAGCTTCCCGTCACCTGGTGACCCACAGCCCCCTGAATGGAGTCCTGACATGTCCACTCTGAGCACCACGCTCTACCCGCCCGAAGGCTTTGGCGCACCGAAGAACCGGAAGGGTCACGCCACCGGCGACCTCGGCTTGCCGGCCGGCACCGAGATCTTCTCGGCCGACAACCACATCTCGGTCGCCGACGATATCTTCTACGAGCGGTTCCCCGAGGATCTCAAGGGCGCCGCCCCGCGCATCTGGTATGAAGACGGCGCCTACATGGTGGGCATGAAGGGCAAGGCCTGGACGGGCGGCGATTTCGGCCGCGTCCTCATGCAATACGACGACCTGGCCGGCGCGGCCACCAACAACATCGCCGCGCGTATCCGCGAACTCGCCGAGGACGGCATCGACCGGGAACTCGCCTTCCCCAACGCGGTGCTGGCCCTGTTCCACTACCCGGACAAGGGCATCCGGGAGCGGGTGTTCCGCATCTACAACGAGGTGATGGCCGAACTGCAGGAGAGCAGCAACGGCCACTTCTACGGCGTCGGGCTGATCAACTGGTGGGATCCCGCCGGGACCCGCAGCACCCTCGAACAGCTGAAATCATTGGGGCTCAAGACGTTCCTGCTGCCGCTGAACCCGGGCAAGGACGACGAGGGCAACATCTACGACTACGGCAGCACCGAGATGGACGCCGTCTGGGACGAGATCGAGGCCGCCGGCCTGCCCGTCAGCCACCACATCGGTGAGACCCCGCCCAAGACGCCGTGCCAGAACAACAGCGTCGTCGTCGGCATGATGGTCAATGTCGACTCGTTCCGCGAGCAGTTCGCCAAGTACGTGTTCTCCGGCATCCTCGATCGCCATCCGTCGCTGAAGGTCGGCTGGTTCGAGGGCGGCATCGCCTGGGTGCCCACCGCGCTACAGGACGCCGAGCACATGCTGGCCTCCTACCGGCACATGTTCAACCACGAGCTGCAGCATCCGGTGCGGTACTACTGGGACCACCACATGAGCGCGTCGTTCATGGTGGATCCGTTGGGGCTGCGGCTGATCGACCAGATCGGCGTCGACAACGTGATGTGGTCCAGCGACTACCCGCACAACGAGTCCACGTTCGGTTACTCGGAGAAGTCACTCGCGACCGTCGTGGAAGCGGTCGGACCGGAGGATGCCGTCAAGATCGTGTCCACCAACATCCAGAAGTTCCTGGGCATAGGGTGACCACCTCCACACAGTCCGGCGTCACCCAGATCGCCCGGACCGGTTACACGTGGCTGGACATCCCCGCCGAGCCCGATCTGGGCCGGATGCGCCGCGAGGTCAGTGTTCGGTTGCAGGCGGCGATGGCCGACCAGGGCGTGGATGCGTTGGTACTGCTGGGCAATGGCAGCGTCATGTACGCCACCGGCATCGCCTGGCCGCTGGCCGACGCGGGCCTGTCCCATGTCGAGCGACCGGTCGCGGTCGTGCTGGCCGGCGACGAGCACCCGCATCTGTTCCTGCCGTTCCGTGAAGGCGCGGCCATGGAATCGGATCTGCCCGACGACCATCTGCACGGGCCGGTCTATCTCGAATTCGACGAGGGCGTCGCGCAATTCGCCAAGGTGTTGGCGGGACTGGTGCCGGCGGGCGCGACCATCGGCACCGACGAGTTGACCGGAGCGATGCGTCGCGCAGGCAGTGCGCTGTTCCCCAGCGCACCGGTGGACGCCGCCCCCGTGATCGGCGCCGCGAAACTGGTCAAGACCATCGACCAGATCGCCGCCATCCGGCGGGCCTGCCAGATCACCGAGCAGGCCGTCTCCGAGATCCAGAAGTCCCTGGTGCCCGGTGTGCGCCAAATCGATCTGTCCGCCGAATTCGTCCGGCGCACTTTCGAACTCGGTGCCACGACCAACATGTTCGACTCGATCTGGCAGGTCATGCCCGCGTCGAAGGCCGAGGGCACCTGGACCACCACCGGCGATCTGGCGCTGCCGCTGCTGACCACCGAACGGGAGCTGGCCCAGGGCGACGTGCTGTGGACCGATGTGTCGATCGCCTACCACGGCTACTGCTCCGACCACGGCCGCACCTGGATCGTCGGGCAGGACCCGACGGCCGCCCAGCAGAAGCAGTTCGACAAGTGGCGCGGGATCGTCGACGCCGTGCTCTCGGTGACCAAGGCCGGTGCCACCTGCGGTGACCTCGGCCGCGCGGCGATCGCGGCCAACGGCGGCGCCCCGCCCTGGCTGCCGCACTTCTACCTCGGTCACGGCATCGGCGCGAACGCCGCCGAGATGCCGATGATCGGAACGGATCTCGGCCAGGCGTGGGACGACAACTTCGTCTTCCCCGACGGCATGCTGCTGGTGTTCGAACCCGTCGTGTGGGAAGACGGCACCGGCGGCTACCGCGGCGAGGAGATCGTGGTGGTCACCGACGGTGGCTGGATGCCGCTGACCGCATATCCGTACGACCCCTATGAGGTGTCCAGTGGGAATTGAGATCGAGGCCGACGACCGAGCGCTGCGCTTCAGCCGTCGCGAGCGGGCACTGGCGCAGATGGAGGCGCACGATCTCGACGTGCTGGTCCTCGGCAGACAGGCCAACGTCCGGTACATCTCCGGTGCTCCACAGCTGTGGGTGGTGGGCACCCGGCCGTTCGGGCCGATCTGCACCTTCGTACGGGCCACCGGCGAGATCCACCTGAACAGCACCTGGGATGAAGGCATTCCCGAAGAGATCCCGCACGAGAATCTGTACGGGCTGGCGTGGAACCCGATGACGCTGATGGGTGTCCTGCAGAACATCAAGGGCGCCGACACCGCGCTGCGGGTCGGTACCGATGCACTGACACCGACTTTCGCCAAGCTCCTGCCGATGGCATTCCCCAACGCCGAGCTCGTCGACGGCGAGCAGGCGATGCGGGCCGCGCGGCGGATCAAGACACCCGAGGAGATCGCGGCGTTGCGGCGCGCGCTGATCGTCGCCGAGGAGGGGCTGGCCCGAGGCGTCGCCGAACTGGCCGCGGGCACCACCGAACAGGTCCTCGCCGGTGCGATCCTCAAGGCCGAGGCCGCGGGCGGGGTGAGCACGCCCGCCACACAGGACGCAGCGTGGGTCACCTCGAAGGAACACCCGTGGCGGCGGACCGCCGGTGACGGCCGGGTACGCAACGGTGACCTGGTGGCGCTGTCGGCGGGTGTGCTCGCCGACGGCTATGTCGGCGAGGTCGCGCGCACGGCGTACGTCGGTGAGCCGACAGATGCGGTCCGGACGTTGTACCGGCGCCGGGATGACCTGTGGGACAGACTGATCGACGCCTGCCGGCTGGGCAAGCCGACCAGCGCGCTGCTGGATGCCTACGCCGACGCCGGTGAGCCGTTGCCGGCGATGCCGGTGGCCCACGGTCTCGGGCTGGGATTCGATCCGCCGGTGGTGTCGCCGCACCTGCGGGCCACCGCCGAGGCAGACATCCTGGAAGAGGGCATGGTCCTCGCCATCACCGGTTACGTCTGGGAGCAAGGAGTCGGCGCGGTGTTCACCCGCGACGCCGTGCTCGTCGGCTCCGGTGGCCCTGAAGTACTGACCCAATCCCCGTCGAACAGTGAGGCGGCACATGTCTGAGCGGCCAACGCCCGAGGAGATCATTCTCTACGAGAAGAACCCGAAGACGAAGATCGCCACCATCACCTTCAACCGGCCTGAGTTCCTCAACGCGCCGACGTCGATGGCGCGGCTGCGTTACGCCGACATCCTGCGTGCGGCCAACGCCGACAACGACGTCAAGGTGGTGATCATCCGCGGTGTCGGCGACAACCTGGGCAGCGGCGCGGATCTGCCGGAGTTCATGGAGGGCAACGACAATCCCGCGGTGCGCCTGGCGGAGCTGCGCCTGGAGGATGACGGTGTCGGCGAGGTGACCTACCCCCCGAAGGGCACCTTCCGTAACGGCGCCACCATCAGTTCGTGGTACGCCAACTCGCAGGCCGGCAACCGGGCGCTGCAGGATTTCAAGAAGATCAGCATCGTCGAAGCCAAGGGCTACTGCTACGGCTGGCACTTCTACCAGTGCGCCGACGCCGACATGGTGATCTCCAGTGACGACGCACTGTTCGGTCATCCGTCCTTTCGGTATCACGGCTGGGGCCCACGGATGTGGACCTGGGTTCAGATGATGGGACTGCGCAAGTTCCAGGAGATGGTCTTCACCGGCCGGCCGTTCACCGCGGCGGAGATGTATGACTGCAACTTCCTGAACAAGGTGGTGACCAGGGATCAACTGGAAGCCGAGACCGAGAAGTACGCCCTGGCCTGTTCCCGGAACCGACCGGTGGACACCGTGTTTCAGCAGAAGATGTTCTTCGAGATCTTCAAGCAGCAGCAGGGTGAGTACATGGGCAGCCTGCTCAGTGCCTTCTTCGAGTCGATGGGCAACGGGGTGGCCAACGACAGCGAGGACGATCTCGACATGTTCGAGTCCATCGACTCCGGATTGTCGGCCGCCGTCAACGACAACGACAGCAAGTTCCCACCCGATTTCCGGCTGTCCAAGAAGAACCGGGCGAAACCCGAATAGGCCATGACAGCACCACTGACCGGCTACACCGTCGTCGATCTGTCCAGCGGTATCGCGGGGGCGTACGCCACCAAGATCCTGTCCGACGGCGGGGCCGACGTGATCAAAGTGGAAGCGCCGGACGGTGATCCGCTGCGCACCTGGTCGGCCTCCGGCGCCGGGGGCGGCGCCCTGTTCGAATTCCTGGCCGGCGGCAAGCGCAGTGTGCTCGCCGACCCGGACCTGCTCGAACGGCTCATCGCGTCCGCGGATGCGGTGGTGTGGTCACCGGAATCATCGGTGGCGCAGTCGGTCGCGCCGGGTGAGCTGTACCGGCGGTATCCGCACCTGATCGTCACGGCCATCACCCCGTTCGGCCTGGACGGCCCGTGGAGTGACCGGCCGGCCACCGAATTCACCCTGCAGGCCTGGTCCGGCGGGGCGATCGGGATCGGCCGCGGCACCCAGGACCGCGCGCCGGTGACCATCGGCGGTCAAGTGGGGGACTGGCTGACCGGGGCGTACGCCGCCGCGATGACGCTGGCCTTCCGCGCCCGCGCGCAGCGCGACGGCCACGGGGAGCTCATCGACCTGTCCGAGCTGGAAGCCCAGATCCTCTGTCTGACCTACTATCCCGTCACCTACTTCGAGATGCTCGGCAGGCCGTGGCGCACCGAACGCCGGCCCACTGTGCCCGGGGTGGCGCAGGCCGCCGACGGGCTGGTGGCGCTGGGCTGCGGCACCGCCCAGCAGTGGTGGGATCTGTGCGCGATGTCGGGCCACGACGAGTGGATCGACGAGACCACGCAGCTGACCATCACCGAGCAGGCCAACCTGCACGCCGAGGAACTCTACGAGTGGTTGCGCGATCAGAACGTCGATGACGTTCGGGACCTGGCGTCGGCCTTCCGGATCCCGAACTCACCCGTCGGCAACGGCGCGAACGTCACCGCGATGGACCACTTCGTGGAGCGTGGGGCCTTCGTGCCCAGCCCCGGTGGCGAATTCACCCAGCCCGCGCACCCCTACCGGTTCACCGGCGCCGCGTTGCGTGCCCCCGCACCCGCGCCCGCGCTGGGTGAACACACCGAGCAGGTGCGCAATGCCACGCTGGTCCCGCGGCCGGCCCCCACCGCGGACGCGGACCGGGACCGGTTGCCGTTCAGCGGCCTTCGGGTACTGGACATGACCACCTTCTGGGCCGGGCCGTCGTGCACCCACGCGCTCGGCATGCTGGGGGCGGACATCATCCACCTGGAATCCACCCCGCGGCCCGACGGCACCCGGCTGATCGCCGGTATCCCCGCCACGGTCGAGCAGTGGTGGGAGCGCTCGCCGATCTTCAGTGCGCTCAACACCAACAAGAAGAGCGTCACGGTCGACTTCCAGACCGAGGCCGGCCGAGAGGTGTTGCGCCGCCTCATCGCCGACAGCGATGTGGTGGTGGAGAACTTCACCCCGCGCGTCATCGATCAACTGGGGCTGGATTTCGACTCGGTGCGCGCACTGCGTGACGACATCATCATGGTGCGGATGCCGGGTTTCGGGCTGGACGGACCGTGGCGCGACAATCCCGCGTTCGCCTACATCATCGAAGACGCCTCCGGGTTGAGCTGGCTCACCGGCTACCCGGACCGCACCCCGTTCGAGCCGTACTCGGTGGGTGATCCCAACGCGGGCGTGCATGCGCTCAACGCCCTGATGCTCGCGCTGGAGCACCGCCGCACCACCGGGCAGGCGGTCCTGGTCGAGGCGGCCATGGTCGACGCCGCGCTCAACATCGCCGCCGAGCAGGTCATCGAACACTCCGCACACGGGGTACTGCTGCAGCGCGACGGCAACCGCGGGCCGACCGCCGCGCCGCAAAACCTTTACCAGAGCGCCGAACCCGACGAGTTCGGCCGCGACGACAGCTGGGTGGCCGTCGCGGTGCAGACCGACGCACAGTGGGATGCGCTGCGTGCGGCACTCGGGCATCCGGACTGGTCGGCCGACGCTGCGCTGTCCACCTTCGTGGGGCGGCGAGCCGCCCACGATGTGCTCGACGAGCATCTGGCGGCGTGGTGTCGCACCCGCACCGGTGATGAGATCGTCGAGACCCTCTGGGGGGCAGGCGTGCCCGTGGCCAAGGTGATGCAGCCGCACCGCCAGACCGAGCTGGCCCAGCTGCGTCATCGCCGGTTCTTCGAACATGTGGGGCATCCGGTGAACACCGCCGCGGCGCACAGCACCCTGCCCGTCACGCTGGCGAACGGGCCCGACGCGTTCCACCGCCAACCCGCGCCGCTGCTCGGTGAGCACAACCACACCGTGCTCAGCGACCTGGGCCTGTCCGAGGACGAGATCGCAGCACTGGCCGAGGACGGTGTGATCGGCACCGAACCCGGTAAGGGCGGCCGCAAGGCCGCTCGCTGAGCTACCCGATTCGGCTCAACAATGCACCGAAATCGTTGTTTTCCCAGAGGTTGAGGACGTTGGTGAGCATCAGCAGCTGGGCCCGTACCGGTTCGCTCTCGCTGACCCGCGGGTCGAAGCGGTCGGGCACGTCGGCCAGGGCCGGCACGGCGGCGCGCAGATAGCCGGGCACCTCCAGCAACCACGCCACCCCCATCACGGCGGCGTACAGCAGCAGCTGATCCCGCAGCAGGTGAAGGTCCATCCGCGGGCCGCCCGAGGCGGTGTATTCGTCGGCGAACAGGGCGAGCAGCTTATCGAGATGGTCGTCCCACATGGCGGTCTCGGCGCTGCACAGGCTGCCCCACAGCGCCATCGCGACGTTCATCACGCTGACGCAGCCCCAGTCCATCAGGCCACACTCGACCCCGCCCTCGGGTCCGCGCCAGAACCAGGCGTTGTCCACGTTGGCATTCCAGTGGCACAACGCGATGTGGTCCCCGGTGGCGTGCAACCACCCCATGATCGCGTCCTCGCGCTCGGCGATCTGGGCGGCCTCGGCCCGTATGCGCCTGCCGAAATCCGGCGTCCGTAGGTGCGCCGGAAACAGGTCGGGGTGCGCGGCGCAGAATTCGACCAGACCCTCGACGCGAGCTGACAGCTCCTCGCTGGTGTAGCGGATCCGTTTGCCGACAGTCACTTTCGACTCGTCGTAGCGGAACTGCTGGTCCACTGAGGCGGGCAGTCGGCCGGCCCTGTGCGCACCCGCCAGCCGGGCGACCGAGGCGAGCAGCGTTCGGTAGTGCGTGACGGGATCAGGCATGGCGTAGTCGCGGCACTTGTCGTAGTGCGGCTCCACACCATCGGTTCCGTAGCCGACCCGATCGGTGAGCAGCATCCCGGTACACGACGCGCCGTGGTAGTCGGCGAACAGGCAGGCCGGCACGGTGATCGGCAATGCGGTGGCGGCCGACATTGCACCGAACGCGACCTCGAGTTCCATCTGGGAGGCGCCGCGATCTCGGCGCGGGTCCCCGAAATCGCGGGAGAACTTGACGAACAGTGCATCCGGTATCGCGCAGGGCTGTTCGTATTCGATGTCCAGCAGCGCCTTGCGTCCCGTGCTGCCCCCGCCGACCGCTTCGATGCGGGTGATTCGGCGGACGCTGTTGTCGGGGCTCAGGGTGCCGAACGCGTGCATGGCCGAGGTGAGGAAGTCGGCGCCGGCGTGCCCGAGGGTCTCGGGGTCGGCGGGGAAGGACACGCCCGTGGCGTCGCCGGTGGCCCAGCGCGTCATGCCCGCTGCGCGGTGAAGAACGCCACGGCGCGCTCGATGGCTCCGTGGATGGGCTCGGGTTCCCAGCCGAGTTCGCGAACCGCCTTGGAGTGGTCCAGTCGGCCCATCCGGTCGACGATGCGCATGCCGACGGCGGCGAACGGCAAGTCGCGGTTCAGGATGCGGGCCGCGAGGTCATTCACCCGGGCCCCGGCGTAGAGCACCGGCAGCCCCAACCCGATCCGTGGTCGCCGGACCCCGCCGGCCGCGGCGGCCACCTCGTGCAGTTCGCGCGAGGTCAGGTACCGCTCGGAGATGATGTAGCGCTCACCGCTGCGCCCGTGTTCGGCGGCCAACAGCATGGCCTTCGCGGCGTCCTCGATGCCGACTACCTCCAGCGAGTAGCCGAAGTAGAACGGGAAGCGGCCCGCGGCGACCATGGCCAACGCGCCGCCGTGCGGGGTCGGCTGCCAGTCGCCCGGCCCGTAGGTGGTGGAGATACACAATGCGACAGCGGGCAGGCCGCGGGTGCGGGCGTACTCGAGGACCAGATCCTCTGCGGCGATGCGGGATTCGATGTAGGGCCCACCGCCGTCCCAGTCCACCGGGTCGTCTTCGGTGACGAGTGCGCCGTCCCCGCCGGCCAGGGTCCCGACGGTGCTGGTGAAGACGAATCTGCTGACCCCGGTCGCCAGTGCCGCGTCCAGGACGTGCCTCAGCCCGTCGACATTGGTGGCGAACAGGGTTGCCGCGTCCCGTAACCACATCCGGGCGTCGACGACGCAGTAGTAGACGACATCGCAACCGGCCATCGCCGCACGCAGCGCCTCGTCGTCGAAGAGATCGCCGTAACAGCGTTGCACCGTCAGGTCATCGATGCCACGGGTCGAACTGGACCTGCGCAGGAATACCCGGACGTCGTCGCCGCGCTGCGCCAGTTGACGGGTGACATGCGAGCCGAGAAAGCCGCTCGCTCCCATCACCAGTGCGGTCACGGAGCGGCGGTGTCCAGGCTGGTGTCTCCCAGGCGGGCGCTGAGCGCCCGCCACGGGTCTGCGTAGATCCCGGGCGACTTGCGGTAGGCGCCTTGACGTTTGACGAACGCTCGGGCCGCCGGGGCGATCAGCCTGGAGGGATGACGCTTCCATCCGGTCTGGGCCCGCATCTCGTCGAGCATGGCAGGCCAGGAATGGTGCTGGAACTTCAGCACCTCTTGGGCTCTCGCGGTGTCCATCCAGTCGGTGATGAACCAGTCGTCGTCGCTGTCGGGGTCACCCGGGCGGCCGGGCGGCAGCACGCCGGGCAGGCCGCGCGCCGCGGCGAGGGCCGCGCCGACATCGCCCTGGAGCATGCGGTGCGTGTCGTCGCCGGCGATCAGCAGGACCTCACCGACCGCGTCCGCGACGGTTGCAGCGGCGAAAGCGCTTGCCACATCGCGCACATCGACCATGTGGATCCGGTTGTCGACCGGCAGCGCGCTCTCGAAGTACAGCGCGTCGAGGGTGAACGGCATGGCGTTGAGGTCGGTGCTCATCACACCGCCCAGTCGCAAAACGACCCAGTCCAGGGCCGATGCCCGGACGTAGGCCTCGGATTCGAGTTTGTGGCCGCCGTACAGTTCGGTCGGCCGCGGCGGCGTCTGCGCCGAGACCGGATCCGGATTGCGGTGCGGGTTGCGGGATCCGTAGACGGCATTGCTGGACGCCTGGACGAAGCGTGGCGGATTGGGCGCGGCAGCGGCGGCGTCCACCAGCGTCTTGGCGGCGTCGACGTTGACTTTGCGGGCCAACCTCGGGTTGCGGTAGATCGGGGGCGGGATCACCGCGGCCAGATGGATGATCGCCTCGGGGGCGACCTCGGTGATGAGCCGTTGGGCGTCGGCGGGCGCCGTCAGGTCGGCCCAGCGCGCTTCCACACCGAGTGGAAGCGCCTGGGCCTTGGCCCGATTCGCGTCGGTGGCGAGATCCGTGGCCACCACGCGGCGACCCTCGGCGGCCAGTGCTCTGACCGTTGCCGACCCGACGAGCCCGAACGCCCCCGTGACGAGGACAGTGTCGGACATCGATTACTTCAGGCAGCTACCGGCATCGACCGGCAAGGTGACGCCGGTGATGTAGCGAGCCTCATCGGAGGCCAGGAACAGCACGGCGTTGCTGATGTCCACGGCGTTGACCCACGGGATCGGCAGGGTGTGGAACATCTGGCAGATCGGCGCCATGTCGTCGGGGCCCGGGTTCTCCAGGTCCGGCCGGAACATCTTGAAGGTGCCCTCGTTGTGCAGCATGTCGGTGTTGACATGGGTGGGATGCACGGTGTTGGCGCGGATGTTGTGGTGGCCGAGCTCGACGGCGAAACCGCGCATCAGGCCGACGACGCCGTGCTTGGCGGAGACGTAGTTGCCACAGTGCGGGTAGGCCTTGAGGCCGCCGACCGAGCTGGTGAGGATGATCGAGCCACCGCGTCCGCCGGCGATGATGTGCGGCACAGCGGCTTTCACCGACTTCCACACGCCGGACAGGTTGATGTCGATCATCTCGTCCCAGTCGAGCTCGCTGGTCTCGTGCAGCGGGTCGCCGCCGTTGCCGATGCCGGCGTTGGCCACGACGATGTCGAGGCGGCCGAGCTGCTCGACACCACTGTCGACCGCGGCCTTGAGGGCGGCGGCGTCACGGACGTCCACCTCGGCGGTGACGATGCGGCGGTTGAGACCCTTGACGAGGTTGGCGGTTTCCGCCAGGTCATCGGGGGTGGAGGCGGGGATGGCCGTCTCCACGCCGGGACGGATGGGTCCTGCGATGTCGATCGCGATGATGTCGGCGCCTTCTTCGGCCAGCCGCACGGCATGGCTGCGGCCCTGCCCGCGTGCTGCACCCGTGACGAATGCGACCTTGCCTTCTACCCGCCCTGCCATCTGGTCCTCACTTCTCGAGACGTTCGTGTTTGGCACTTGCTCAGCACTCTGTCACCGGACGTCTGCCCATGTCAATGACAGAATCAAAACCAGATAATTAACCTCTCCGCTTAGAAGAATCATCTTCTCATTGCGGTGCGGCGATGCAGTTCGACGCGGCGGGCATGCGAGAACGGCATGTGCGACGGCGTGACGACCCTGTCCGAGTGCGCCGTGCGGAACGAGGCGTGAGCAACCGTCCACCGACACTCCGGTTGCGGCGATTGCGACGTCCGGAGGGGGCCGCTGCGTCCGCCGTTCTCAGATGCAGGCACTCGGGCGAGTACACCGGCGGGTCGGGCGCGGCACCAGTGTGAGTGCAGCTCTACCGCTGCGAGAATGGAGTTCTCAGTCGGCGACGGCGAAGCCATGCGCGACGAAGTCCCAGACTTCCTCGGCCGAGATCGGCTTGTTGGTTGCGTCGTCGCTGCCACTGGACTGTGCGACGAACATCACGGTCTGCATGGTCATGGCGGCCATCCGGCGAGGGTTCAAGCCCGGGCGCAGTTTGCCGGCCTCGAATGCCTCGTCCATCAGCTCGGTGAGCAGGGCCACCAGCGGGGCGTGGGCAACCTTGACCTCGGACGGATGTGACACCAGCAGGCGCGGGGCGAAGTCGGTGAACAGCGGTCGTTTGGCGCTGGGATCGGGTCGCGAGGACTCGAACAGCAACTCGATGGCGACCTTGAGACGCTCGATCGGATCGGCCTGGCTGGAGGTGGCGGCCCGGATCTGGTCCGCGGACCGGCTCAGGGCGTCCTCGAACAGGGCCAGTAGCAGCTCGTGCTTGCCGTCGAACTGCAGGTAGAAGCTGCGAAGCGACTGGCGCGAGCGGTCGACGACCTCTTGCACGGTGAAGTCCGTGCTGCCCTTCTCGATGATGATCGACTGCGCGGCGTCGAGGAACCGCTGCACGCGCTGTGCGGCACGGAGCTTGGCTGTCTTGATCGATCGTTCGACCGCGCGCTGCTTCCAGGCAGGCTCTTCGCTTGCGGTGGTCACCGGCCGCTCAACTGCCTGCCGATTTGGGAGAACATGAGGGGACTGTACCGGAGAACGCCTGGGCATTGCGGTGCTCGCCCCCCTCCTGACGGTCGTGTCGGAGATCCCAGCTTTCTCATGATGAGAATACTATTCTCATTTTCGCATTTTCAGAAGGTCTACGCGGAAAGCGGCTTTCCGGATCAGTCCGGCCCGGACATGAGTGTGGATGTCACATCCGGTCGGATATGACACCCACACTCATGTCGTGCGAATGCGGATCAGAGTTGCGCCAGGCGGGGTGCCGAGCCGCGGGCCCGCAGTCCGGCGCCGGCCTTCTTGGTCAGCTCCCGCGAGCTGCCCAGCAACCCGTCGAGCACCAGCGCGCGCTTCACGTGGTGGTGCAGGTCGTGCTCCTCGGTGAAGCCGATCCCGCCGAGGACCTGCTGGCAATGCTTGGCCGCGGTCAGTGCCGCCTTACCCGCGGCGGCCTTGGCGAGCAGCGCGGTCAGGTCGGGGTTGTCCGCACCCGGAAGGGTCAGCGTCGCCTCGGCACCTTCGATGGCCACCAGCGTTTCGGCCAACTTGTGCCGGACCGCTTGGAACGACGCGATGGGCTTGCCGAACTGCACCCGGTCCAGGGCGTGCTGGCGGGCCAGCGACAACATGGCCCTGGCCGAACCGACCAGCCACCAGGCCACTGCGACGCGCGCTTCGGCGACCCGGATCGGGTAGCCCTCCTCTTCGCGGCGCAACGGCAACCCGCCGAGCGTGGGCTCGGGGGTCTCCGCCGAGATCCGGTCCCAGACCACCCACGTGTTACCCGTGTAGGGCAGTGGAAGTTCGACGGTGTCACCGATGTTGTTGCCCGTCGCATGAAGCACGACGTCGACGAGAACCGAAGCATGCGAGCCGGTTTCGCCGAGCAGCCGGAACACCAACGGCACCGCCAGCTCGGGGACGTCGGTCAGCATCTCGGCCCAGCCGAGTTCGGTCAGCGCGGCATCCAGGGACGGACCCGAGGACGCGAGCATGGTCTTGCGCAGAGTGTCTTCGAGAAGCGTCAGCGACTCGGCGTCGAGAGACGTGGTCATCTCTACTCCTTCCCGAGATCGAGCAGGCGGCGGGCGATGATGTTGCGCTGCACCTCGGCGGTGCCGCCGTAGATGGTGGCGGCGCGCGAATACAGGTACTCGGTGCGCCATTCGGAGTCCTCGAGCTCGATGGCTCCGGGCAGCAGATCATGCGCGGTGTCATAGAGCCGCTGTTCGGCACCGGACAGCAGCACCTTGTCGATGGAGGTGTCGGGGCCCAGCTTGTGGCCCTCGGCCAGGCGGTGCTGGGTGGCGCGGGACCGGCAGCGCAGGGTGTGCAGCGCCAGATACGCCTCACCCATATCGGTGTCGACGGCCTGACCTTGTCCCTTGACCTCGTCGATCAGCGCGTCGAAACGCGAATAGAGGTAGGCGATGCGCTGCCAGAAGCAGGTCGACCGCTCGTAGGGGAGCAGGTCCATCGCCAACTGCCAGCCGTCGCCCGGCTTGCCGAGCATCCGGCTCGCGTCGACCTCGACGTTGTCGAAGTAGACCTCGCAGAACTCGTCCACGTCGTGCATGGTGTGCAGCGGGCGGATGGTGATGCCCGGGGTGTCGGTGTCGACGAAGAACGCGGTGATGCCCGCGTGCCCCTCGCCGGTGCGGGTGAGCAGGATGCAGCGATGCGAGAACTGGGCGAAGCTGGTCCAGACCTTCTGCCCGTTGATGACGTATTTGTCGCCGCGCTGTTCGGCCTTGGTGGTGAGCGACGCCAGGTCGCTACCGGACCCCGGCTCGGAAAAGCCTTGGCACCACTGCTCTTCGCCACTGAGGAGCTTGGGCACCATCTCGGCGGCCAGTTCCGGGGTGGCGTAGTCGATCATCGTCGGGGCCAACACCTCGAGCATCGAGTAGGGCCCCGGCTCGGCGAGCCGCCGGCCCACCACCTCTTCGCCGACGATGGCGCGCAGCATCGCCGGACCGCCGAGGCCGCCGGCGTGCTCGGGCCAGCCGTAGCGGCTCCATCCCGCGTCGTACAAGGCCTTCTGCACCCGCGCGAACTGGCGGATGTGGCCTTCCAGGGAGTGGTCGTCCGGGGGAGTCAGGTCGTTCTCGCCGAGCCACGTCTGTAGCGCGGCGCGGAACGCTGCGGGGTCGTGAAGCTCACTCACGCCGCTGCCTCGCAGGCTCGGCTTCGCCGTGTCAGATCCATGGTTCGCTCGCTGCGCTCGCTCACGCCGACGGCCGTCCGATGGCGTGCGGCTTGCCGTGGTCGTGGGCGCCGCTGCGCCGGATGAACGTCATGGCCCGGGTCTTGAGCCGCCAGCCTGCCTCGGTGCGCACATAGGTGTCGCGGTAGTAGCCGATCCGCATGTCGTGCGCCGAGTGCTCGATGAAGCACAGCGGCTGGGTGCCGCTGGCGGTGTCGGCACCCTCGACGAGGTCGACCAGGGCGGTGCCCGTCATGAACAGGCCCTTGGGAGCGGCGTCGACCAGCACCGGAAAGCGTTCCAGCGCATAGGTATCGCCGAAGGCGCTGTAGGTGCCGTCCGGGGTGAACACGCTGACCAGTCCCTCGACGTCACCCTGGGTGATGGTGACGGCGTATTTGGCCAGCAGTTGGTGGATTTCGACCAGGTCGTCAGTTCGGCTAGGAGCCATCTGCGTACTCATTCTTGTAGACCTTACCGCCCTTCATTACAAAGGTAACCGTCTGTGTAACGGTGATGTCTTCGAGCGGGTTGCCGGGCACGGCGATGATGTCGGCCAGCAACCCTTCGGCCAGCCGGCCGCGGTCGGTGGCGTTGATCAGATCGGCGGCGATGGTGGTGGCCGAGCGCAGCACGGCCGCGGGTGGCATACCCCACTCGACCAGGGTGACCAGTTCGTCGGCGTTCTTACCGTGCGGGATGGCCGGGGCGTCGGTGCCGACGGCGATCTTCACCCCGGCCTCATAGGCCGCCTTGAGTGATGTCTCTGCCTTCGGGAACATCACTGCCGCTTTGTCCTGCAAGGCTTTCGGAGCGTGTGAGACGTCCATGGCCTGGGCCAGACGGCGGGTGGTGACCAGGAAGCGGTCGTTGTCGACGAGCGACTGGATGGCTTCGTCATCCATCAGGAACCCGTGCTCGATGCAGTCGATGCCGCACGCGACGGCGTGCTTGACGGCCTCGGCGCCGTGCGTGTGGGCGGCCACCCGCAGCCCGCGCCGGTGTGCCTCGTCGACGATCGCGCGCAGTTCTTCGTCCGAATAGTGTTGTGCCCCAGCCTCTCCGGTGAGGGACATCACGCCGCCGGAAACGCAGACCTTGATCAGCTGAGCGCCGTGCTTGATCTGATACCGCACGGCCTTGCGGACCTCGTCGACCCCGTTGGCGATGCCCTCTTCGACCGTGAGCTCCAGCGCACCCGGCATGAAGGCCGCGAACATGGTGGGGTCGAGGTGTCCGCCGGTGGGGGTGATGGCGTGCCCGGCCGGCACGATGCGCGGACCGTCCACCCAGCCGGCATCGATCGCCTTGCCCAGCGCCACATCCAGGAGATAGCCGCCGGTCTTGACGAACAGGCCGAGGTTGCGCACCGTGGTGAACCCGGCCCGCAGGGTGCGCCGGGCATTGCCGACGGCCCGCAGCACACGGGTTGGCGGGTCGTCCTGCACCTGGGAGAGCCCGGGATTCTCACCCCGGCCACCCATCAGCAGGTTGACCTCCATGTCCATCAGACCCGGCAGGAGGATGGCGTCTCCGAGATCGATGATCTCGCCCTCGGGTTCACCGCCGATGCCGACAATCCGGTCACCGTCGACACGAACGATGCCGGGGCGAATGATCGCCCCGGCATCGACGTCGACCAGACCCGCAGCTTTGAGGGTCAGCACGACTAAACCACCGGCTCCTTGATCAGGTTGATATAGGCCGCGCCGCTGTCGAGCACGCGCGGTTGCTTCCACACCTCGATCGGGAAGCTCACCATGACGATCGACTGTCCCAGGTGGACCAGCGCCTTGGCGTCTTCGGGCATCGACGCGAGCGGGAAGCGTGCGTCGACGTAGACCATGATGTCTTCGAGGCGGGCCATGCCGGCGTCGTAGAGCTCCTGCATCTGGTCCATCGTGGAGGCGAGACGCTTCTGGTAGCGGTCCTCCTCGCTGGGCAGGCACCAATCGCTGAACCGCTCCAGATCGGCGAATTCCTCAGGCAGCTTAGACATTCACCTGCTCCTTTCCGGACGCCTTGGCGTCGCTGGCGTGCTTGCCATTGGTGTTGCCGGCCAGCGATTCCTTGTACCTGTCAACGTACTGGTGCGCCGTCATGTGCAGGTGACGAAGCAGGATCTCCTGATCGCACAAGGGGAACTCGGTGACCGCACGGGTGCCGATCTGCGTCTGGGTGGCCTCCAGGGTGTTCGCGTCCTGGAACGCGTACTCCTTGAACGTCACGGCGGCGAGCTCCTGGGAGAGGCGCTCGCGCAGGTTCTTCGGCGGCACGAAGTACAGGTCGGCCTCGAAGATGTGGCTGTCCACGCCGGTCGGCCAGTAGTTGTACGTCAGGTACCAGCCCGGCGCCCAGAACAACAGCGTCCAGTTGGGGAAGAACTCGAAAGAGTCGGTGCCCCAGGTCTTGTGGCGGCCCGGGTTGATGGCCGGCGGCAGCTCGTCGGGCAGGATGCCGGCGATGTCGGGTCGGTCCCACGGACCGAACAACCCGCTGTGCAGGATCTGCTCGATCGGCTTGACCATGTTGATGTCCTTCGGCGGGGACATGCCGCCCCACGACGACACCATCGAGTGATCACCCTTGATGTCGTAGGCCAGCGCTTCGAAGCCGAAGTTGGCCAACTTCTCGGCCTCGGCCTTCTCTGCCTGCTTCATGTGCAGGATCGGTGCGTGGTAAAACTCGGTGAACGCGTCGATGAACAGCTTCCAGTTGGCCTTGACCTCAGAGCGGTAGCTGTAGTGCTCGGTCATCTCGTGGAAGGGGTAGCCCTTCAGGCCCTCGCCGAACTCTCCGAGGAAGTCGACCAGCGGCTCGGCGTCGTCGTCGAAGTTGACGAAGATGAAGCCTTCCCAGACCTCGCAGCGCACCGACTTGAGCGGGTAGTCGGCCTTGTCGACGTCGAAGAACTCGTTTTCCTGCTGGATGAAGGTCAGGTCACCCTTGAGGTCGTAGCGCCAGGCGTGGTACTTGCAGACGAACTGCCGGCAGCTTCCGGACACCTCTTCGTTCGGGTAGTCGTTCCACACCAGCTTGTTGCCGCGGTGGCGGCACAGGTTGTAGAAGGCGCGGATCTCGTCGCCGTCGTTGACGATGATGATCGACACGCCGGGGCCCACGGACGGCAGCTCGCGGGTGACGTAGCGGCCCTTCTTCGGGATGAGCTCGATGCGGCCCATGTGCAGCCAGGTCTTGCGGAAGATGGCCTGCTGTTCGAGCTTCCAGTGTTCCGGGTCGACCGAGTCCTCGTAGTTGACCGGTGCCGTGCCGAGTTCCGGCCAGTTCTCGGTCCAGCTACCGGCGGCTGGTTTGGGGAAAAACGCCACGGTGTTACCTCTCCTGTTTGGTGCGACGGTTCGAGTGCCAGGCCGCCCCACGGTGGATTTGGCCTCGTCTTCTCCGCTACGAGAATCATATTCTCATATTCGACTAACAGATTTCCACTCTTTGGCCGTAAGGTCAATGCCAACGTCAGTGGCCGCCCTCCCTCCGCAACGCGGCGACGGACGAAAAAGCGCGGTCAGGGCCACCGAAGATCGTTTCGGACGTTGATTCTCGTACCGTGAGAAGTTAGTTTGCATTGAGGGAGAACCAAGCCCCGCGAGCGTGACGGATCGGCGAAAGGGACATCTATGCATCAAGACGACATGATTCTCATCAGCGTTGACGACCACATCATCGAACCGCCCGACATGTTCAAGAACCACCTGCCGGCCAAGTACGTGGACGAGGCGCCCCGGCTGGTCCACAACCCGGACGGGTCAGACACCTGGCAGTTCCGTGACACCGTCATCCCCAACGTCGCACTCAATGCCGTCGCCGGCCGCCCCAAAGAGGAGTACGGCCTGGAGCCCACCGGGCTCGATGAGATCCGCAAGGGCTGCTATGACGCGGCCGAGCGGGTCAAGGACATGAACGCCGGTGGTGTGCTCGCGACGATGAACTTCCCGTCGTTCCCGGGGTTCGCGGCGCGGCTGTTCGCCACCGAAGACGCCGAGTTCTCGCTGGCGCTGGTGCAGGCCTACAACGACTGGCATATCGATGACTGGTGCGCCTCGCATCCGGGCCGGTTCATCCCGATGGCCATCCCGGCGATCTGGGATCCGGTGCTGTGCGCTCAGGAGGTGCGCCGGGTTTCGAAGAAGGGCGTGCACTCGCTGACCTTCACCGAGAACCCGTCGGCCCTGGGCTACCCCAGCTTTCACGACCTGGAGTACTGGAAGCCGCTGTGGGATGCGCTGGTGGACACCGAGACCGTGATGAACGTGCACATCGGCTCCTCGGGCCGGCTGGCCATCACCGCCCCGGACGCGCCGATGGACGTCATGATCACCCTGCAGCCGATGAACATCGTGCAGGCCGCCGCCGACCTGTTGTGGTCCGCGCCGATCAAGGCCTACCCGGATCTCAAGATCGCCCTCAGCGAGGGTGGCACCGGCTGGATCCCCTACTTCCTGGACCGGGTGGACCGCACCTACGAAATGCACTCCACCTGGACGCATCAGGACTTCGGCGACAAGCTGCCCTCGGAGGTGTTCCGCGAGCACTTCATGACGTGCTTCATCTCCGATCCGGTCGGGGTGAAGAACCGCCACATGATCGGCGTCGACAACATCTGCTGGGAGATGGACTACCCGCACTCGGACTCGATGTGGCCCGGCGCCCCCGAGGAACTGTCCGCGGTGTTCGACACCTACGACGTGCCCGACGACGAGATCAACAAGATCACCCACGAGAACGCCATGCGGCTGTATCACTTCGAGCCGTTCACCCACATCCCGCGCGAGCAGGCCACCGTCGGCGCGCTGCGCAAACAGGCTGTGGGTCACGATATTTCGATCCAGGCGACCGCGCACGACAAGCGCGGTGGCTCCAGCGTCGCCGACTTCACCGCCAACGCGCGTGCGGTGTCCGGCGTCAAAGACTAGACCGAGAGCGTGATCGGCGGACGGTGCAGGGACACCTGCACCGTTTCCGTCGCGTGCCCAGACTGAGGAGGAACCGTGTCCGAGGGAATGAACTTCGAGCTGACCGAGGATCAACAGCTGATCCGAAAGTCGGTGGCGGAACTGTCATCCAGGTTCGACGACCACTACTGGATGGAAAAGGACCAGGCACACGAGTTCCCGACCGAGTTCTATGACGCCATCGCTGCGGGCGGCTGGCTGGGGATGACGATCCCCGAGGAGTACGGCGGGCACGGCCTGGGCATCACCGAGGCGACCATCCTGGCCGAGGAAGTGGCCCGCTCCGGCGGCGGGATGAACGCCGCCAGCTCCATCCACATGTCCATCTTCGGCATGCAGCCGGTGGTGGTGTTCGGCTCCGAGGAGATGAAGAAGGCGACGCTGCCGCGGATCGTCAACGGCGACCTGCACGTCTGCTTCGGTGTCACCGAACCCGGTGCCGGGCTGGACACTTCGCGTATCACCACGTTCGCGAAGCGGGACGGCGATCACTACGTCGTCAACGGGCGCAAGGTGTGGATCTCCAAGGCCCTGGAGTCCGAGAAGATCCTGCTGCTCACCCGCACCACCCCGCGCGACGAAGCCGCCAAGCCGACCGACGGTCTCACGCTCTTCCTCACCGACATCGACCGCGATCACGTCGACATCCGGCCGATCAAGAAGATGGGCCGCAACGCCGTCAGCTCCAACGAGGTGTTCATCGACGATCTGCGGATCCCGGTGGAAGACCGTATCGGCGAAGAGGGCAAGGGTTTCTCCTACATCCTGCACGGGCTCAACCCGGAACGGATGCTGATCGCCGCCGAGGCGCTGGGCATCGGCCGGGTGTCGCTGGACCGGGCGGTGAAGTACGCCAACGAGCGGGTGGTGTTCGACCGGCCGATCGGCAAGAACCAGGGCATCCAGTTCCCGCTGGCGGACTCGCTGGCCCGTCTAGACGCCGCAGAACTGATCCTGCGCAAGGCCACCTGGCTCTACGACAACGGCCAGTCCTGCGGCCGCGAAGCCAACATGGCCAAGTACCTGTGCGCGGATGCCGGCTTCGACGCCGCGGACCGGGCCCTGCAGACTCATGGCGGGATGGGCTACTCCGAGGAGTACAACATCTCCAGGTTCTTCCGGGAGTCCCGCCTGATGAAGATCGCGCCGGTGAGCCAGGAGATGATCCTGAACTTCCTGAGCGCCAACGTGTTGGGTTTGCCCAAGAGCTACTGACATCCGCCGCTCGCGAGATTGCCGTTATGGCGTCGCGCACTCGCACATCGGCGCCGTAACAACAATCTCGCGGAACCGCGGAGAGGAATGCCACTGTCATGAGGACCTATTTCGACCTGAGCGGCCGCTCGGCGCTGGTGACCGGTGCGGGCGCGGGGATCGGCGCCGGGGTGTCCGAGGCGCTGGCCGCCGCGGGCGCGGTAGTGCTGGTGACCGACATCAGCGGGGACGCGGCAGCCGCGGTCGCGGAGCGGATCAACGCCGCGGGCGGGAAAGCCGACAGTGCCGCACTGGACGTCGGCGATCGCGACGCGGCGGAGGCCGCGGCGGCGAAGGCTGCCGGCCTGACCGGCGGCAGTCTGCACATCGTGGTCAACAACGCCGGCGTCACGGCGCCCGCGATGTTCGGGAAGATGACCGAGGAAGCGTTCCGGCTGACCTTCGAGATCCACACGATGGGCACATTCCGTGTCACGCAGGCCGCACTGCCGCACATCCCGACCGACGGGACCGGGCGCGTCATCAACGTGACCTCGTCGGCGGGGATCACCGGCACCCTGGGCCAGGTCAACTACTCGGCGGCCAAGGCCGGCATCATCGGCATGACCAAATCGCTGGCCCGCGAACTAGCCACGAAGAACATCATGGTCAACGCGCTGGCCCCACTGGCGGCCACCCCGATGACCGAGACCATCCGCACCAACGAGAAGTTCGCGGCCAACATGATGAACCGCATCCCGCTCAAGCGCTGGGCCGACGCCGAAGAGGTGGCGGGCGCGTTCGTGTTCCTGGCCTCCGACGCCGCCTCCTACATCACCGGGCAGGTGCTGCCGGTCGACGGCGGCATGGTTATGTGACACCGTGACTGCTCCACTTGCCGGTATCACCGTCATCGCGATGGAACAAGCCGTGTCCGCGCCGATGTGCACCCGGGTGCTGGCCGATTTCGGCGCCCGGGTGATCAAGATCGAGAACCCCAAGGGCGGCGATTTCGCCCGCGACTACGACGACGTCGTGCTCGGCCAGGCCGCACACTTCGTGTGGGCGAACCGCGGCAAGGAATCGGTGACGCTGAACCTGAAGTCACCCGCGGGGATGGACGTGCTGCACCGGTTGCTGGAGGGGGCGGACGCGTTCGTCTCCAACCTGGCACCCGGGGCCACCGCACGACTGGGTCTTTCCCCGGCGGACCTGAAAGCCCGCCATCCACAGGTCATTCCGCTGGAGATCGACGGCTACGGGCCGGGCGGTCCGTTGTCCGAGAAGCGCGCCTACGACCTGTTGGTACAGGCGGAGTCCGGTTCGTGTGCGGCCACCGGGTACGCGGGCATGCCGGCCAAACCCGGAGCTGCGGTCGCCGACATCACCACCGGTCTGTACTCGGCACTGTCCATCATGGCGCTGCTGCTGGGCCGGGCCCGCCACGGTGACACCGGGGCGGCGCCGTCGGTGGCTGTGAGCCTTTTCGACACCATGACCGACATCATGGGTTACCAGCTGACCTACACCCAGCACTCCGGTATCGACCAGACGCCGCTGGGCATGAGCTCACCGGCGGTCGCGCCGTACGGCTCGTTCCCGACACGTGACGGGCAGACGGTGGTGCTGGGCACCACCAACGACCGGGAGTGGCAGCGGCTGGCGCGCGAGATCATCGAACGCCAGGACCTGGCCGACGACCCGAAGTTCTCCACCAACTCCGATCGCTGCGCGCACCGCGACGAACTCAACGCCGCCATCGAAAGCTGGTGCGCCCAGCATGATCTGGCGGACATTCAGCAGATCGCGGACAAGGCCGGGATCGGCAACTCCCGCTACAACCTGCCCAGCGAGGTCATCGCCCACCCGCACCTGCAGGCGCGGGACCGCTGGCGCGAGGTCGGCACCCCCAACGGCAAGATCGACGCGCTGCTGCCGCCGCCGGTGATCAGCGGCTTCGAGATGGGCATGGGTGCGGTGCCCGGACTGGGCGAGCACACCGACGCGGTGCTCGGTGAACTCGGCTTCTCCGCCGACGAGGTGGCCTCGCTGCGCACCGAGGGCGCGATCGGTCCGGAGTACGGATGAGGGCGAGCGAGAAGCCGGAGGCGGATCGCGCATGAGCGACGTGTTGCTGACCGAGGACGTCGACGGCGTGCGGACCCTGACCCTGAACCGGCCGGACCGTAAGAACGCCATCAACCCCGAACTGTGGCAGGCCCTGGCCGAGGCGCTGCGCGCCGTCGACACCGATGACTCGGTGCGCGCCGTGGTGCTGACGGGTGCCGGTGGGGCGTTCTGCTCCGGGGCCGACATCGGCACCGGCGAGGTCATCCACCCGCGGCGCAAACTGCAGCGGCTCACCGATGTCGCACTGGCCCTGCACAACCTGACCGTGCCCACCATCGCGAAGGTCACCGGGGTCGCCGTGGGCGCGGGCTGGAACCTGGCGCTGGGCTGTGATTTCGTGGTGGCCACCCCGGATTCGCGGTTCTGTCAGATCTTTTCCAAGCGCGGCCTGTCGGTCGACCTCGGTGGGTCGTGGCTGCTGCCGAAACTCGTTGGGCTGCAACAAGCCAAACGACTGGTGATGCTGGCCGACATGATCTCGGCCGACGAGGCGCACGGACTCGGCCTGGTCACCTGGGTGCAGGCGGCCACCGAGATCGACGCGTTCGTCGGTGAATTGGCGGGCCGGCTGGCCGGGGGACCGCCGTTCGCGCTGGCCCAGAGCAAGGCCCTGCTCAACGACGGTGCCGCCGTGAGCTTCGCGCAGGCGCTGGCCAACGAAGCGCGGGCCCAGCCGGGCAACTTCGCCACCACAGACTCGGGCGAGGCTTACGCGGCGTTCGCCGCCAAGCGTGACCCGTCATTCACCGGAACGTGGGCCGTCGCGCCCGTTAAGGAGAAGTAATGCGTGAAACCGTGATCGTCGGGGCCGTGCGGACCCCGGTGGGCAAGCGCAACGGCGGACTGTCCGACCAGCACGCGGCGGATCTGTCCGCGGTGGTGCTCAAGGAACTCGTCGAGCGCACGGGCGTCGACCCCGAGGTCATCGACGACGTGGTGTGGGGCTGCGTGTCCCAGGTGGGCGATCAGTCCAGCAATATCGGGCGTTACTCGGTGCTGGCGGCCGGCTGGCCCGAGCACATCCCGGGAACGACGATCAACCGCGCCTGCGGATCCAGCCAGCAGGCACTGGATTTCGCCGTGCAGGCGGTCATGTCGGGCCAGCAGGACATCGTGGTCGCCGGCGGCGTCGAGGTGATGAGCCGGGTACCGCTGGGGTCGGCGCGCCAGTCCGGGCAGCCCTACGGACCCAAAGCGCTTGCCCGCTATGACGGTTTCTCGTTCAACCAGGGCCTCTCGGCCGAACTGATCTGCCAGAAATGGGACCTGTCGCGCACCCGCTGCGATGAGTATTCGGCACAGTCGCACGAGCGGGCCGCCGCCGCGCAGGATGCCCACGCATTCACCGACCAGATCGTCCCGGTGTTCACCGAAGGTGACGTGGTCGCCACCGACGAGGGCATCCGGCGCGGAACCACCGTAGAGAAGCTGGCCGGGCTCAAGCCCGCGTTCACCGACGACGGTGTCATCCACGCGGGCAACTCCTCCCAGATCTCCGACGGTGCGGCCGCACTGATGGTGATGACGGCCGACCATGCGCTGCAGCTGGGTTTGACCCCGCTGGTGCACTACCGCGCGGGTGCCGTCATCGGCGCCGACCCGGTGCTGATGCTCACCGGGCCGATCCCCGCGACCGAGAAGGTGTTGCGCAAGGCGGGTGTCGGCCTCGACGAGGTCGGCGTGTTCGAGGTCAACGAAGCCTTCGCGCCGGTGCCGCTGGCCTGGCTCGCCGAGACGGGCGCCGATGAGGCCAAGCTCAACCCGCTGGGCGGGGCCATCGCGCTGGGCCATCCGCTCGGTGCGTCCGGTGCGGTGCTGATGACCCGGATGATCCATCACATGCGCGACAACGGAATTCGTTACGGGCTGCAGACCATGTGTGAGGGCGGCGGCACCGCCAACGCCACCCTGGTCGAGTACGTCTTCTAGTCGAAAGGGCAACACGTGCAACGTAATCTGTTCACCGAGGACCACGAGGCATTCCGCCAGCTCGCCCGCGACTTCGTCGAGAAGGAGGTCGTGCCTGCCTATCCCGAATGGGAGAAGGGTGGCCGGATGCCCCGTGCGGTGTTCGCGAAGATGGGCGCCCTGGGCATGCTCGGCATGGCCATCGACGAGGAGTACGGCGGCGGCGGCGTGCCCGACTACCGGTACAACGTGGTGCTGCAGGAAGAGGCGGCGCGCGCGCTGGTCACCCTGTCCACGGTGCGCACCCAGCTGGAAGTGATCCTGCCGTACTTCCTGCACTACGCCAATGAAGAACAGCGCAAGCGGTGGTTCCCCGGACTGGCCGACGGCACGCTGCTGACCGCCGTCGCGATGACCGAACCCGGCACCGGATCAGACCTTGCGGGCATGCGGTCCACCGCGGTGCGTGATGGCGACGAGTGGATTCTCAACGGCGCCAAGACCTTCATCACCGGCGGCATGCAGGCCGACCTGGTCATCGTCGTCGCCCGCACGTCCACCGACCCGGACAACCGGCGCCGCGGCCTGACCCTGTTCGTGGTGGAGGACGGCATGCCCGGCTTCACCCGGGGCCGCGAGCTGGAGAAGATGGGCTGCAAGGTGCAGGACACCGCCGAACTGTCCTTCGTCGACGTCCGGGTGCCCGCGGCCAACGTGCTCGGCGAGGTCGACGAAGCCTTCGGCTACCTCGGCCACAACCTGCCGCAGGAGCGGCTCACGGTGGCGGTCGGTTCGGTGGCCCAGGCGCGGTCGGCGATCGCGGCGGCCATCGCTTACACCAAGGACCGCAAGGCGTTCGGCACGCCGGTGGCTTCGTTCCAGAACACCAAGTTCGAGCTCGCCGCCTGTTCGGCCGAGGTCGAAGCCGCCCAGTGCATGCTGGACCACGCGGTGGCCCTGCACACCGACGGCGAGCTGTCGGCGCCGGATGCGGCGCGGGTGAAGCTGTTCTGCACGGAGATGCAGGCCCGGGTGATCGATCGGTGCCTGCAGCTGTTCGGTGGCTACGGCTACATGATGGAGTACCCCATCGCCCGGCTGTACACCGATGCGCGGGTGGCCCGGATCTACGCCGGCACCAGCGAGGTGATGAAGGTGATCATCGCCAAGGACCTCGGCCTGTAGCAGTTTTTTTCGTATCGCCGGCTCGCTACGCCACCCGTGTTTCCATGCGAATATAGTTTCATGGCAATAGTTTTCGTCCACGGCAATCCTGAGACGGAAGCGGTGTGGGGCCCGCTGGTGCGGGCGCTGGGCCGCGACGACGTCGTGCGGCTCTCGCCTCCCGGATTCGGCGCACCGTTGGCAGACGATTTCGCGGCGACTTCTTCCGATTACCGTGAATGGCTGGCGGATGAGCTGGAGAGGATCGAAGGGCCGATAGATCTTGTCGGTCACGATTGGGGCGGTTGCCATGTCCTCAACGTCGTCATGGCGCGTCCCGAGCTCGTGCGAAGCTGGGTCACCGACGTCATCGGACTGTTCGATCCGGACTACGTGTGGCACGACATGGCGCAGTTGTTCCAGACCCCCGATGTCGGCGAGCAGCTCGTCGACGGTATGGCGATGGCTTCGGTAGCGGAGCGGGCGCAGCAGTTGGCCGCTTTCGGCGTTCCTGAGTCCATGGCGACGGCCTTCGCCGAGGCACAAGGTCCTGAGATGGGTCGAGCGATCCTGGCGCTGTATCGCTCAGCACGCCAACCCGCGATGGAGCAGGCCGGCCGCCAGTTGGCCACGGCGGCGACCAGGCCCGGTCTGTCGCTCCAGCCGACCGAGGATCCCTTCGTAGGTACCGAAGCGATCCGGCGGCGAGCCGCCGCCGCGGCAGGTGCTCGCACCGAGGTGCTGGACGGCCTCGGCCATTGGTGGATGGTCGAGGATCCCATTCGCGCCGCGGCAGCCTTGACACGGTTCTGGGCGTCCGTCGGCTAGGTGCAACGACGCGGCCGAGTCCACGGCGACGGTGCACGTGAGGACTGCAGACGCTTCTGGGCGACCGATGGAAAATCGCCTTCGGCAATGTGAACCCTCGCGGCTTCTTTCGGTTGCTGATTCAGAAGTGCGGGATCGATGTGATGTATTGAGGGCAGAGCGGAAACTTCACCGGTGATTCCAAATTGCCATGGATGCTTGATATTTCAGTCGGCAGGCCTCACCTCCCTGTAAAGGCTGGTCTATCCTGGAACTTGGCCGGTCCGTCGAAGGACGCCTGGAGACTGTGCACGCGAAAGGTAATGGCTGATGTCGCAGTCGGATACCGTGAAACGAATGGTGGACTCCATGCGAGTTGCCGCCACCGGTGGGAGCGGATACAAGGTGGCAGACCTACTGTCAATATTGGGGCCACGCTTGTCTTTTGAGCAAGAGGTGGACGTGGCCCGTCGAGTGGCCGGGCGCGGAAGCGTACCTATTGAAGCGATCGACATCGAGTTTGCGATAGCGGAGATCACCGGCGCACTGCCGTCAGTGGGAGATGTTGACCGCGTCCGACACTCACTTGTTGCGGGCGGTTGGCCGGTCGCTGCACGTCAACGATGACTGTGTAGCGCAGGATTGGTAGGTAAGCATGGATAGCGTTCTCGCCGTGACGATCTCTTACGCCTGTGGATGGTTACGGTCCACCTACAGCTCCTGGGCGTAGCTGCTTTCTTTGGCGCCGGAAAGATCGTCTGGTGTGTCTGGCGTTTGTCTCGGCTGGGATGACTGCGCTTGAAAAGTGTTCCACTTGTAGGTAGGCCGTGCGCGCGGCGTCGGGAACGTCTGCCGCGTCTAGTGCCAGCGACTTGAATCTGGCTGCTGCGCTGCTCATTCGATGCTCAGTTCCATGAAGCTGTCCGAAACGAGGTGTCGGGTCGGAGGGCAGGTTGTCGTTCTTGCCGAAGACGCTGAACTCGGTTGCGGTGTTCAGTGCTCGGCACATTTGACGTCGCGCGTCGGTAGTGGTCAATGATGCGTCGAGTACGAGAGCGACCGCGTAGGGCCGTTCGGATAACGATGGCAGCGTTGGCGCCGTCGGTGTATTGGCGCCCAGAATGCGTAAAACAGTGTCTTCTCCTGGGGATGAGGTCATGAGCACCGCGGTGACTGCCCATCCCGCGTAGGCACGATCGACAATCCAACCCCCCGCATGGACAGCCATGTCGGCAGCCGAGGTGGCGAAGATCAGTAGCTCGAAATTGGTCGTGAATTGGCTGGCGTGCGGCTCGGTCGGGGCACACTCGAGCCTCGATTGTCGAGGCTCAAATGATGTCGGAGTGCTGGCCAGTGCTGTGTGGATCACGTCGCCTACCTGACCAACAGTGTTCGGCACGGTGGATGCGCTCACCGTGATCTGGGTGCGGCGAGTTCGCGTAGCGATGTCATGAACAATTCGTCCATGCGCGGGCTCAGTTCCGCCAGAGTTGGCGCGTCGGCACATCCTGCCGAGCCGAACACGCGCAGCAGGGCCTCGGTGGTGGTGGAAGATCCGATCGAAAGGCACAGGCACGCAACGCCATCGGAGCGGAGCTCCTCGAGGGCCTTATGTGCGTCGGCCTCGGCGTAGCGGCCTTCATAGCCGTCGTCGTAGGGGTACCCGTCGGACAGCACCACCAGCAACCGGTTCGGGGTACCGGCGTCCTTCTTGAGGATCTCACCGGCGCCGCGGATACCTGCACCGAGGCGCGTATACCCTGACGGCTGAAGTTGGTTGAGGTTGGTCCTGCCGACGGCACCGAAACGCTGCCCGAACGTCTTGATCGACATCAGGTGCACGGCATGCCGTCCCTGAGAACGGAATCCGTACACGGCGACACGATCGCCGAGTTCCTCCAGTGTCGCGGCCATGGTAGCGGCGGCCCGGCGCTGATGATCGTGTACGGCCAGTCCATCGGCGTCAGCGTCTGTCGCCGACCCGGAGGCGTCCACCAAGATCAGCACGCCCAGATTGCGGGCGATCTTTCGATGTTCCAGGTACACGTTCTCGGGTGGAGAGAAACCCGACTGCAGGTCTACGAACATGTCGATCAGAGCCTCGACATCGATCTCGTCACCGTCCGGACGTCCCCGAAGTACTTTGGGGCCGAGTCCGACCCGTGAAAGTCTGCGCCTGAGGACGTCGTCGCGGTGCACCGCGGTGGCGCTGACGTTTGCGTCGGCTTTGATCGGGAAATCGATGACCCGGCACCAGTCGGGGCGATATTTCTGCTCGTGCACATCCCATTCCGGGTGCAGCGTGCCATTGATCCCCAGCGCGACGCCGGGTTGACGATCATTGGTGAACCTGATGGGTGTGGGGATGGGACGGGCGTTGGGACCGGCTTGCTGTACCTGGCGCATCGAGCGCACCTGCATCTCGGTGCCCGGTGAGCCGTCACTGGATGATTTCGAGCTGCCGAATGTCTTGCGGAAGTAGTCCGAGATGTTCTTGGAGCTGAAGAGCGGGCTTTCGAACAGCTTGAGAATCTTGCTCTCGCCATCGGTTTCGGAATCGTCGTCTTCGTCGGTCTCCGGCAATTCCAGGGGATCGAACTTCAGCTGTAGATCTCTGTCGCCTGCCGCCGCGCCGGGCCCTGCCGCCGATGCTGTGAGCCGGGCGGGCTTGATGACGCCGAACCAGCCCGGTGGATCGTCGACTTTCGCTCGGCTCCTGGCGATATCCAGGGAATGCCGGGGATCCGTGCTGATCGGTACGCGGCCGGAATCCAGTTGGGAGACCAGGTCGGCAGCCAGCGGGAGCCGATTTGCCAGGTCACGGAGCGCGCGGTGGCCTTCCAGCGCCAGGTAGCGTCGGGCGATCACCGGGCGTGCCCGCAGGGCCTTCGCCCATTGACCGTCGAGGCTACCGGCGCCCAGTAGGGCACTTTGCAACAGGATCTGGCGTCGTTGGTCGACGGTCTCGTCCGACCCGGCGACGAAGATCGCCTGCCCGTTGGTGTAGGCTGGCTCACCCGCCGGCAACTCGGCGATGTCGACTGCCCTGCCGGTGACGAAACTGGCGAGTAGCCGGAACCGCTCGGCGCCGCTGGGGTCGGGAGCGCTCACGTTGCGGGCAGCACCGCGTCGGCGAGCTCGCCGAGTGCCCGCGCGATATCGCGATCGTCGGTCAGGGCTTGCACGATCGCCGAGTGCACGGCGCTACGCAGGCTCAGCCCTTCGGCGACAAGACCGCCGGCGAGAATGAGCATCCGGGTGGACGATGCCTCGCGCAAAGGTGATCCGTCGATGTTGCGGATGGCATTGCCCAACGTGACCAGTGCACGCGCTGTCGCGGCGTCGACCCCGGCTTCGTGGGCGACGACGTCGATTTCGACTTCCGGCGGCGGAAAATCGAGCTCGATGGCGACAAAGCGCTGCCGGGTCGACTCTTTGATGTTCTTCAGCACGCTCTGGTAGCCCGGGTTGTATGAGATCACCAGCTGAAATCCCGGGGCGGCGGGCAGCGTCACACCGAGGCGATCGATGGGAAGTTCTCGTCGATGATCGGCCAAGGGGTGTATGACGACGGTGGTGTCCTGACGGGCTTCGACGATCTCGTCGAGATAGCAGATAGCGCCTTCGCGCACTGCCCGGGTCAACGGGCCATCCACCCAGACCGTTTCACCGCCCTTGAGCAGGAAGCGGCCCACCAGATCGGCCGATGTGAGGTCTTCGTGGCCGGCGACGGTGATGAGGTCCCGGCCGAGTTCGCTGGCCATCGTCTCGACGAATCGGGTCTTGCCGCACCCGGTGGGGCCTTTCAACAGAACGGGCAGGCCGCGCCGGGCGGCCGCGCGGAAGACCGTGACTTCCTCACCCACCGGCCGGTAGAACGGTGCCCGGGTGGCTGGCTGGTCAACGCTCGGGTGCCCATTGTGGGCTGCCTCGATGGTGCCGCCAGTCGATTGGTTGCTCAATTCACTTGCCTCGTTCCAGGGGGACCATCGTCGGAAGGGTGACGCCGTCGGGCAGAACCAGCTGACCGTCGTGATTGATGTAGCCGGAGTTGTGTAGCGGTACCGGCAGGGATGGATCGGGGCACGGTCGGTCGGTGTCCTCGCCGCAGATCCCCATCAGGAAGTAGGACCGCTTCAAGACATCGTCGGGCCAGGGATCCTGGTGGAAGGCGAACCACTGCGCGGGCAGGTTGTAGAGCACGAAGAAGAATGCGCTGCACGCGGCGAAGATCGCCAGGAACCGGGTGAGCTGCTGAACGGCGAATCCGCCACGCACACTGTCGAGTCCACGTTCGACGAAGGTGCGGCCACGGTCATCGGTGAAGTAGCGCAGGCAGCAGAGGCCTGCCTGGACACCGCCCCACATGAGCCCTTCGTAGATCGGCCACTGGTAATAGGTGCCGGCGTTGATCGACAGGGCCTGGATGGCCCCGGGATAGGTGAACAACCCCATCGGCATGAGGAACAATCCTTCGATTACCAGGTCGAAGAAGAACGTCCAGGCGATGACGATGGCGATCAGGCCAAGTGTGTTGATGTTGGGCCAGCGCTGCTTGGCTTTGCGCATGATCCAGCAGCCGAGCATCGTGCACAGCAGGACGAAGGAGTATCCGGGGGCGTTCATCAGGAACGGCTCGGCCATCATGGCCCCCGGCTTCCCGAAGGACATCCAGCCCGGGATGTCCTGGACCCAGGAGCCGCGGTTCCACATCCAGGTGTTGTAGGTGCTCCAGGTGTTGAAGTAGTTCAGCAGCGGATCCTGGAAGAACAGCAGACCACACGCGGCAAAGAGCATGCCGTCCAGAGTGATTCGTCGTTCTCGTCGCCAGGGTCTGATGATGAAGTACCAGATCGCGAGCGGGTAGCCGACGATGATGACGGCCGTCCAGGTGAACAGGATCGCCTTCATGAACGTCGGAGGATCGCTGGCCCCGGCCGGTACGCGCTCGAAGTTGGGGCCGCTGATCCAGCGGATCCACACGTACAGCTGAAAGGCCAGGATCAAGCCGCCGACCGTCGCCCAGATCTTGATGGCTTTGGGCGACTTCTGCGGCTGCGTGCCCAGAGTTGCCGCGCCAGGCAATGATTCGGTACGAGCTCCGGGTTTTTTGTTCGACAGGTCGGTCATTGCACTGTCCCCTTCAGGTGTATGCCGCCGTGGGTTCTGCGACCACAGAGTCCGGTCGTACTCCCACGCCGTAAACATACCAGCTGGTATCTGTCGAACCAATAGGAATGTAAAATTCTATGGCAGAATCACCGGCATGGTGGAGCGGTGGACCCGAGAGCGGCGACAGGAACGCACACGTGCGCTCCTTCTGGATGCCGCCGAGGAGGTTTTTGCCGAGCGCGGCTTCATGGCGGCCTCCCTCGATGACATCGCGCGGACGGCTGGCTACACCAAAGGTGCTATATATCAGCACTTTTCGACCAAGGAAGAGTTGTTCTTGGCCGTCACCGATCGGTACTGGCGCCGGTACTTCGAGAACTTCGCGGAGATCACGTCCGCGGCGACGAAGATCGGTGCTCACGAGTTGGATGAGATCGCCGAGCGTTGGCGCCAACTCAGCCGGACCCGAGGCGCCGAGCATGCCGCGCTCGGTCACGAGTTCACCCTCTACCTGATCAGGAATCCCGAAGCACGAAAGGCCGTGGCGACGAAGAGGTCTGAAGTTGTGGCCGACTTCGAGAAATTCATCGTCATGGGCCTCGATCAGCTGGGCGCAACACTGACGATCCCCGCCGCGGTCTTTGCCCAGATGCTCATCGCCACCACGGACGCGGTGGCGTTGGGCAGCGAGCTCGATGATGTCGACCTTTTCCGGCCCGCATTGGAGATGTACATGTCGGCCATCAAGATGCCGGACTCTGACTGAACCAGCTGCGTCAGCTCAGGTTGGCGGGCATCGAATCCCATCCGCGCACCGTCGAGGACGACGAGAATACTGCGGCGTCCATATCGACTTCCCAGTCGGGGAACCGATTGAGGATCTCGTCCAGTGCGATGCGCCCTTCGATGCGTGCCAGCGCGTTCCCGAGGCAGTAGTGTGCGCCGACTCCGAAGCTCAGGTGCTGGCGTACGGGACGTGCGATATCGAAAGCCTCGGCGTCCGAGCCGAATCGTGCCTCGTCACGGTTGGCCGCTCCGACGAGTGCGATCAGTGCGCTACCCTCGGGCACGACTTGACCGTGGAATTCGACATCGCGCTTCACGTACCGCGCAATTTGCAGTGCCGGCGGTTCATATCGGAGGATCTCCTCGATTGCGCCGGGCAGCATGGCTCGATCGGCATGCAAGGCCCGTCGCTGGTCGGGATGCTCGGAGAGCAGTTTGCCGGTCCAACTGATCAGTCGTGTCGTGGTTTCGGCGCCGGCGACGGCCACCAATGTCATGAACATCAGAAGTTCGTCGCGGTGTAGCTTCCTGCTGACGCCGGTTTCGTCGGCGAACTCGGCGTTGATCAGCTCGGTGGTGAGGTCGTCGGCGGGATTTCGGGCACGCCAGTCGACGAACTCCGCAAATATCTGGCCATCGGTCAGAGCGCCGTCCGGGTTGTCGGTCATCTGTGTTCCGCGTTCGGTGCGCACGAAACGGTCGCCGTCTTCTTGGACTCGATGCTGAAAGTCTTCGGGGATGCCGAACAGCATGCCGACCACTCGTAGGGGCATGATCGCGCCGAGTTGGGTGACGAAATCGAACCGGTCGCCGCCGGTGAGAGGATCGAGGCAGCGCGCGGTGAACTCGCGAATGAGAGGTTCCAGCGCGTTGATCTTGCGGGGGGTGAAGGCCCGGGACAGCAGGTTGCGGTGGATGTCGTGGATCGGCGGATCCTCGAACACCAAGAGACCGGATGGGATCTCCATGCCCGATTTGATGATCTCCAGGACTGCGCCGCGTGCGGAGCTGAACGCCGCGTGATCGACCAGCGCGCGGTTGACGTCGTCGAAGCGGCTGACCGCGTAGAAGTCGTGAGTCTCGTTGTAATACAACGGTGCTTCGTCGCGGAAGCGTTTGAACATCGGGTACGGGTCGGCGTTGAGCGCGGCGTCCCAGGGGTCGTAGTAGATCCGCTCCGTGGTGGTCATGCGAACGTCAGCCCGTGCTTGGCGAAATGCTTGCCCAGGGCTTGCATGTATTCGTCGGTGTAGAACGGCCCGCGGGCGCCGATGGCCAATTCCAGGAACGGGCCGTACTCCTCGTCGTTGACGTAGGTGGACCAGTGCGTGATCTCGGCGTCGTCATTGGTGTCGACGAAGCTGATCGAATAGAACCCCATCACCTTGCCGGTGGTCTGCGAGGTGCCCTGCCACCGGTAGCGCATGACGAAGCCGTTCTCGGCGGGCCAGACCTTGAAGTCGACCGGTTTCCAGTCCGGGAACTCGATCCCGTAGGCTTTCGCTTCGATGGTGGCCGCAGTATCCCAATGGGTCGCAACATCTTTGAGGACCAGCTCCTGGTCGGCGACGAAGTAGGGCGACGTGTAGACCGCATCCTCGGTGAACACCCACTCGTCGTAGGTCTCGCCCTCCTGCACCTTCTGCAGGACGTACTTGTCGCGGTAGCTCTCGGCCATCCGGCGGTGTTTGGCGATCCGGTCTTCCAGCTTCATCCGTGTTCTCCTTCGGTGGGCAGTGCTGCACTGCCGGGTTGTGGCTGTAATCCCCAGGTGCTGAACGCCATTGCGGTCAAGGTGTAGGTACCGACGATGAAGATCAGCTCCATGGCGGCATGTTCGCCGAGCGCATCCACCAGGGCCTCCCAGGTGGACCAGTCCGCGCGCCCGTCGGCGACCAATTGGTCGGTCGCGTCCAGGGCCAGTCGGTCGGTGCCGTCGAAGCCGTCGTTGCCTTGGGCGAGTGCGGCGACGTCGTCGTCGGTGATGCCGACCGCGGCGCCCAACCGGACGTGCTGGCCCCATTCGAAGGCCGACCGGTGCCGGTGCGCCACCCGCAGGATGACGAGCTCGCGCAGGCGGCCGGGCAGTTCGCCGCGCTGCAGGAGATATCCGTTGAATCGCAGGAACATCCGCGCCATCTCGGGGTGATGGGCCAGCATGCCGATGATGTCGAAGTTCAGCGGGTCCAGGGCCTCCCCGGATCCGGCGCGGGGCACCTTGTCGGCGGGCAGGTTCAGCAGGGCACCGAATGCCGCGTACTCCGGCTCACCCCACTGGTCGGCGCGCAGCGGCGGCATCACGAGGGCAGCGCCATCTGCAGGTACAGATCGAGGCGGCGAATCCGGTCGTCGGCGCCGAACTCATAGACCGAGAGTGAATTCACCACGCTGCGGAAGTCGCCGACCACGCTGCGTTCCTCGAGCTCCAGGAACACCAGGCCGGCGTGCTCGGTGATGCGCTTGAAGCTGCACTCCCATTCCGAGGTGGTGGCCCAGCCGGTGAGGAACGCGAGGTAGGCGTCCCAATCCATCTCTTCCTTGAAGGGGCCGACCCGGAAGAAGTTGTCGGTGTCGACGAGTTCGGCCAGTGGTGACCAGCTTTCGGCGGTGAACCCGGGCTGTTTGGCCTTGGTCACCAGCTCTCCGGTGGTCTGGGCGTACTGCAGGACGGTGCGTGTTCGCCCGGTGTGCTGGCCTACGATCTCGGTCAGCCCGGTCATCCGACCGCCGCCAGGTAGCGGTCGATCACGGAGTGGTAGTGGGCGATGACGACCTCCTCGTTGACCAGTGCCATGTGGTCCAGCCGGGCGTTGCGCAACCCGCGCTGCTGGCGTGGCATCTGTTCGTAATCCTGTTGCAGCGCTTCGAAGTACTTGAAGCTGCCTGGTTCGGTGACGTCGACGAGATCGGCGGAGAACGCCGCGCGATGTTCCTCGGGCAGCCACATGAAGCTGGTGATGTGCCAGACGCACCGGTTGGGGTCGCCGTCGGGGTGCGGCGTGGACATGATGATGGTCGCCTCGCCCGCCCGGATGGTCATGAAGAAGTTGGGGAACAGGACCCAGCCGTGGTTGTCGCTCATCTGCTCGTCGGTCAGGCCGGACACGTCCAGTCCGTCGTTGGTCAGTGCGTCGCGGGTGGCCTGCTGCAGCAGTGTGCGTCCGGTCACGCCCTCGGGGAAGGTCAGTGTTCCGTCCGAGCTTCGTTGTGCATCAACGAGTTCGGTGAACCGAGGAAGTACGCGCACGACACCGGGGAAGGTCTCCGGCAGTTCCATGATGCCTTCGACCTGTTTCTCCGGTCCCATACCGTCGACGTGGGCGACCTCGAACGGGGCGACGGCAACGCTGTGTTTGTCGAGGAACCGGTACTTGGTCTTGGTGGGGTCGATGACGATGACGCGCAGCAGCTGCGGGTGGATGCCGGAGATGTGGTAGCCCTCCTCGAAGGCGTCCATCACCACTTTCCAATTGCAGTCCAACGGCTCTCGCACGTTGAGCACCGTCGTCATCTCGTCGAGGTGGTAGGGCTCGAGCATCCGGATGACGTCCGGACCGAGGAACTCGCGCAGCGGTGCCGCGTCGGGGTCCGGGTTGAGGAAGATGAACCCGGCGAAGGTGTCCACCGGCACCTGGAGCAAACCGTATGCGTCCTTGTCGATCTCGGGTTTCGAGCAGCCGCGCAGGTTGCCCTCCAGGTCGTAGGACCACAGGTGGTACTGGCAGACGATGCGCTGACGCGTGTTACCGGTTCCGCTGAACAGGGCATTGCCGCGGTGCCGGCAGGCGTTCACGAAACCTCGGAGCTGACCGTCCTTGCCGAGCATGACCACGTAGGACTGGTCGAAGATCCGGTACTCCTTGAAGTCTCCGGGCTTCTGCAGTTCGTCGACGCGTCCCACGATCTGCCAGACCCGCGTCCAGATGGCGTGGCGCTCGCGGTCGACGAACTCGGGGGAGGTGTAGCGCTCGGTGGGGATGTGCATGGGGAACAGGGCGCTGGCGGCATCGGGGGTGATGCCTTCGGCGTCAACCCATTCACCGGGCCGGGCGGACTGTGTGGAGTCGATGGACATCAAGGAATCCCTTCCGGGAAGAAGCGTCGGGGCTGTGACGGCAGTCACGACAATACAGCCTTGAATTAAAAAGACAAGACTGTATCTGAATGCGCATTCTGCAAGGATGGGGCAATGGTGGAGCGCTGGACCAGGGAACGACGGATGGAGCAGACCCGCAGCGTGCTGCTCGACGCCGCGGAGAAGATCTTCGCCAATCGCGGGTACGCGGGGTCATTGGAGGACATCGCCGAGGCGGCCGGCTACACCCGCGGCGCCATCTATGCGCAGTTCGGCGGCAAGGACGAGCTGTTCCTGGCCGTCATCGAGCGGCACCGTCAGCGCTTCCTGGACGGTTTCGCCGACGTGATGGAGTCCTATGACCGGTTCGCCGATATCGACGTCAAGGGCTTCGCTGAACGCTGGCGACTACTCAGCGGGGCCGACGCCAAACACGCGGCGGCACTGAACTACGAGTTCACCCTGTTCCTGGTGCGCAACCCGGCGGCCACCGAGCGAGTGGCCGTCCAGCGCCTCGAGACCATCCGCTCTCTCGCCGACTACATCACCAAAGGCGTTGCCAGGCTTGGCGGTACCTTGCGCATCCCGGCCGAATCACTCGCCCGGGTGTTGCTGGCCACCAACGACGGGATCACCCTGGCGAGCCACCTGGACGGCGAGGACCTCTACGACACCTTCCTGCAACTGGTGCTCTCCAGCGTGACGCCACCGCAGGGGTGACCCTCGGCGTGGAGGGGGCGCCGCGATGGTCGCGCATACGCTAACGTCGCAGCACGGCCACAGCCAAGGAGGCAGGTATGGAGCTCACCGACAACATCCTGTGGCTGCTCAAACAGGCCTTCTATTTCTCGCTGACCTCGGTGAACGAGGCGATCAGCCCGCACGGGGTGAGTACCGCGCAGATCGGTGTGCTGCGCCAGCTGGCCAACGAGCCCGGCCTGTCCGGGGCGGAGCTGGCGCGGCGGTTGCTGATCAGCCCGCAAGGTGTGCAATTGGCGCTCACCGCCCTGGAGAAGCGGGGCCTGGTCGAGCGCAAGCAGGACCCGGGGCACGGTCGCATCCTGCAGGCGTACCTCACCGACGAGGGACGCGCGGTGACCGAGGCGGTGTTCCACGACGCGGTGGCCGCTCATGAGGCCGTCTTCGGGGTACTGACGGTCGAGGAGCAGAAGACGTTGTGCGATCTGCTGAGCCGGGTGGTCGAAAAGGGTACGGGGCATGAGCTTCTCGGCGGTCAAGTTCAGGAGTGAAGTACGCCCGCGCTATATTGGCAAGTAGTTGATATTGCGCCGCTCTGGGGGTTTCCGTGGATCAAGACATCGCATCGCTCGTCGGAGCCGACGGCTGGGCGGTGACCCGCGCGGGCGACCCGATCACCGTCATCTCGCCGCACACCGAGCAACCCATCGCCGAGGTGGGTTCGGCGACGGCCGCCGACGTGGACCAGGCGGTGGCGGCGGCGCGGGAGGCCTTCGACCATGGTCCGTGGCCCCGGCTGGCACCGCAGGACCGGATTGCCGCGGTGCGCCGGTTCGCCGAAGCCTATGGCGCGCGGCGAGCGGATATGGCCCAGGTCATCAGTGCCGAGATCGGCGCGCCGATCAGTTTCGCGCAGCGCGCTCAGGTCGGTCTGCCGGCCATGATGATGAACGCCTTCTGCGCTCTGGCCGAATCCTATGTGTGGCAAGAAGATCGGCCCGGTTTCTTCGGTACGGATGTGCGTGTCCGCAAGGAGCCGGTGGGTGTCGTGGCGGCGGTGGTGCCGTGGAACATGCCGCAGTTCCTCACCATCACCAAACTCGTTCCCGCACTGCTGGCAGGGTGCACCGTGCTGATCAAACCCGCGCCCGAGTCCACCCTGGATGCGCTGCTGTTGGCCAGAATTCTGGACGAGTCGGGGTTGCCGCCGGGCGTGGTCAGCGTTGTCCCTGGCGGTGTGGAAGTCGGGGCGCACCTGGTCGGCTCGGCCGGGGTGGACAAGGTGTCGTTCACCGGATCGACCGCGGCTGGGAAGGCCGTCGCCGCCGCCTGCGCCCCCAATCTGACCAAGGTGAGCCTGGAACTGGGTGGCAAGTCGGCAGCGATCGTGCTCGACGATGCGGATCCCGCCGTGGTGGCCGCCGGCGTGCGTTCGGCGAGCCTGTCCAACAGTGGGCAGATCTGTAACGCGTTGACCCGCATCGTGGTTCCGCAGGCCAGGGCGGCGGAGTTCGTCGACGCGCTGGCGGCCGAGATGACGGCGCTGGCCGTCGGCGACCCGGCCGATCCGTCGACTCAGGTCGGACCGCTGGTGAGTGCCCGGCAGCAGCAGCGGGTGCGGGACTACATCACCGTGGGTGAGCAGGAGGGCGCCCGCCTGGTGACGGGCGGCGCACAGTTGCCCGCCGGCGTCGACACCGGCTGGTACGTGCAGCCGACCCTGTTCGCCGACGCGGACAACACGATGCGGATTGCCCGGGAGGAGATCTTCGGCCCCGTGGTGACGGTGATCGCCTACCGCGACGAGGACGACGCCGTGGCCATCGCCAACGATTCCGACTACGGTCTGGCCGGGTCGGTGTGGACTGCGGACACCGAGCGCGGTGTGCAGGTGGCCACCCGGGTGCGGACCGGCACCTTCGGGGTCAACCAGGGGTACACCATGGATCCGTTCGCGCCGTTCGGTGGCGTCAAGGGCAGCGGCTACGGTCGCGAACTCGGCCGCGAAGGCCTGGAGGGCTACCTCGACACCAAGTCGATCGCCGTCGCGGCCGGTCGGTGACTACTGGATCGGCTCGTCGCCGTTGACGGTGGTGCGCAGCATCTCGCGCGGCGAGCTCGGATCGTAGGGCGCGGCGCGGTGCAGTACCCCCTGGTTGTCCCAGATGACGGTGTCGCCGACCGACCACTGATGGCTGTACACCTTCTCGGCGGTGGTGGCGTGGGCGAGCAGTTCCTGCAACAGTTGGCGGCCTTCGTCGAGGTCCATTCCGACGATGTGGTCGGCGGAAGCGCCCAGCACCAAGGACTTTCGCCCGTTGCGATGCGTCCAGACCAGGGGATGCTCGCTCGCCGGGCGCGAACGCCACCGGGCGAGGTCGGCGTCGCTCGGGTCGGGCGTGGTGCGCCGCTGGGAGGCCTCCAGCGAATGGACCACCCGCAGCGACTCGTAGCGCTGCTTCTCTCCCGCGCTCAGTGACTCGTATGCGTCGTAAGCGCTGGCGAATTCGGTCTCGCCGCCCTGGGCGGCCACCTGCACGGCGGACAGTACGGTGGCCTTCTGCGGGCACTCGTCACCGGTCGGTGTGCACCCGTCGATGTGCCAGATGAAGGCGGCCTTGAGGTAGTCGGCCGCCTTGTTCTTGTTCTTGTCCAGCGTGATCGGGTAGATCCCCGACACTGGGTGGTGGCCGTCGGAGGAGCGGTCCACCTCGCCGAGACGCTCGCAGAACGCAACCTGATCCTCCGGGCTCAGCTGCAGACCCCGGAACACCAGGACACCGTTGTCCTCCAAAGCCTCCAGCACCGCGGCGCCCAGGCCGTCGTCGGTGCCCAGTCTCTCGGAGTCGACGTCGCTCACCTCGGCGCCCACCGACGCGGTCAGTTTGTTGATGGTCAAGACACTCATGGTGTTTCCCTCTCGTACAATCGGATTCAGGGCCGGGGTTCGCCGGTGCGGATCATCACCGCGTCGGCGGCGTCCACCGGGGCGGGCTGGTGCATGATCTCCACGGCCATGGCGACCATGATCAGCGAGTACACCAGGTGCAGCAGGTTGGTCGCATCGTCGGGTAGTTCGTCGAGCGGGAACTTGTCGCAGTAGTCGATGGCTTCCTCCACCCGGGGGAAGAAGGCATCGTAGAACTCGTGGAGTTGCGGCATGGTGCTGGCCAGCCGCTGGCTCCAGCGCTCGGTTTCGGTGGGCAGACACCAGGTTTCGGTGAAGGGCTCCAACTCGGCGAACGCGCTCGGCAGGGTCTTGGTGCTCACGCCCGCACCCCCTGCTGATGGTCGGCCACCCAGTCCACGGCCGTCTTGTGCAGATGGCGGACCAGGATCTCCTGGTCGTTGAGCGGGAACTCGTCGATCACGTCGTACTCGAGGGCGGCCTGGGTGCCGCCGAGCATGCCCGCGTCCTGCAGCGCGAATTCCTTGAGCACGACGGCGGCGACCTCGTGCTCGACGCGTTCCCGCACCGTGCGGGCCGGGTGGAAGTAGGTGTAGGCCTCGAAGCGATGGGTGTTGTGCGACGTCGGCCAGTACCGGTAGAGCAGGTACCACCCGCCGTAGATGAGGATCTCGAGGTTGGGGAAGATCTGGAAATTGCTGATGCCCCACGGCTCGATGCCGCCCGGGTTCAGCCCGTCCGGGAGGTCACCGATATCCGGTGTGCGCCAGGGACCCACCAGCCCGCTGCGGGTGGCGCGCTCGATCGGATACATGTATTCGGGTGCCAGCAGCCAGCGGCGCGTGCCCGCGGTGGACACCAGCCGGTGCGGACCGTCCAGCTGAAAGTGGCCGCAGGTGAAGCCGGCGTTGGGGTTTCGCACGGCGTCGGGCACCTGCTGGCTGTGCAGCGACGGCACGTGGTAGTACTCCTGGAAGGCGTCGGCGAAGATCTTCCAGTTGCTGTTGTTGTACGCGACCCAGTCGTAGCGTTCCGTCAGCTTGTCGAACGGGTAGTCGCTCAGTGCGGTGACCATCGGCCCGAGGAAATCGGGCAGAGTCTGCTTGGGTTCGTCGTCGAAGTTGACGAACACGAAGCCGGCCCAGACATCGCAGTGCACCGGGGCCAGTCCGTAGTCGGCGGGGTCGAGACCGGGGAAGGCATCCTGGTTGGGGACGTGGGTCAGCGCGCCGTCGGTGCCGTAGCGCCAGCCGCAGTGTGCGCACACGAATTCCGGGCAGGTTCCGGAGACGTCGGCACCGGGGCCACCGTTGGGCACGAGGACCGTGCCGCGATGGCGGCACTGGTTGTGGAAGGCCCGGACTCGATTGTCCTGTCCGGTGACCAGGATGATGGCCGCGTTCGCGGCCTCGATCCCCTTGGTGATGTAGCTGCCCGGCCCCGGGATCTCCTCCACGCGGCCGACGTTCAGCCAGGCCCGTTTGAAGATTGCTTCCCGCTCCAGCTCATAGAACTCCGGTGAGGTGGAGTCGCGGAACGAAATGGGTCCCGTTCCGAGTTCAGGGTAGTGCGCGGTCCAGGATCCTTCGACCGGCTTCGTCGATTGCGCCATGACTTCCTCCTACATCACCGAGCCGCCGTTGACACCGAGCGTCTGCCCGGTGATGAAACCAGCTTCCTCGGAAGCCAGGAAGCCCACCGCCGCTGCGATATCCGCGCCGGTACCCAAGCGGCCGAGCGGGATGTTGGCCGCGATGGTCTCGTTGGGCGGCAAGTGCCCGGCAGCTTGCGAGGCGTGCTGCATGGGCGTCTCGATGCCGGACGGTGGGATGTTGTTGACGGTGATGCCGTGCGACGCGTACTCGCGGGCAAGCGATTTCGTCAGGGTGAGCAGTGCCCCCTTGGAAGAGGCGTAGTGCGCGGCGAATGGGGTGCCGCGCTGGGCGCTGGACGAGGAGATCATCACGATGCGGCCCCAGCCTGCGGCGACCATGTCGGGTAGGGCCGACTGGCAGCTGTGGAAGGTGCCGGTCAGGTTGACGTCGAGCATCCGCTGCCACGACTGCGGGGTGATGTCGGCGAACGATGCGTACTCGAACAGGCCGGCGCTGGTGACCAACACCGCGACCGGGCCCAGCTCGCTGCGCACCTTGGCCAGCGCATCGTCGACGCCGGGACGGTCGGTGACGTCGGTGCCGATACCGACCGCGGTGACGCCCGCGGATCGCAAATCGTCGGTAACCCGCTGGGCTGCTTCGGCGTTGAGGTCGAGCACGGCGACCTTGTGCCCGCGCCTGCCCAACTCGTGGCAGGTCGCCTCACCCATACCGGAACCACCGCCGGTCACCACCGCCACCCGTGTCATCCCATTCCCCTCGACTCTCACTCGTACACCACCCGCACGGTGCGGCTGGTCGGTAATGCCTGGCAGGTCACGACCCAGCCGTCGGCGACCTCGTCATCGTCGAGGGCGTCGTTGTTGAGCATGCGGGCGCTGCCCTCGGTGACCTGTGCCATGCAGGTTCCGCAGGAGCCGGTTTCACATGATGCCGGCGCTTTGAGCCCGGCCAAGCGGGCGGTCTGTAACAACGTGTTGCCGGCCTTGTAGCGGGCGGTGACCTTCTGGCGCCCCAGTTCGATCACGATTTCTTCGGTGACCGGTGCGGTGTCGTCCACCGGCACGGCGGCGACGCTGAACCGTTCCAGGTGGATCCGGTCACGCGGTAGACCGCGAGTGAGCAGCGTCGACTCCACCGCATCCATGAAAGGTGCGGGCCCGCAGATGTAGTACTCGGCCTCGCCGACACCGTCGAGGAAGCCGGCGATCAGGTCGGGGGAGACCAGGCCGTGCCGCTCGTCGTGATGGTGGTGCAGGGTCAGGCGATCACGATGTGCGCCAGACACATCGGTGAGTGCGGCGTCGAAGATCACCGAGTCCGCGTTGCGGTTGGCGTAGAACAGCCGGGCCCGCCGGCCGGTGGTGGCCAACGCGTGCCGGATCAGGGAGTAGACCGGGGTGATACCGCTGCCGCCGGCGAACGCGACCAGTTCGCGGTCGGTGTCGGTCAGGACGAACCGCCCCTCGGGCGGCGCGGCGTGGATGTGATCACCCGGGGCGACCGTGTCGTTGAGCCAGTTGGAGACCAGGCCGTCGCGGTCGCGCTTGATGGTGATGCGCAGGTCGTTCTCCGCCGTCGGTGCCGACGACATGGAGTAGCACCGGCGATGTGGTTCGCCGTTGACGTGCACCTGAAGGGTCAGGAATTGCCCTGCGCGGTAACGGAAGCGCTCGGCGTCGGGGGTGGGTACGTCGAGCACCAGCGACACTGCGTCGGCAGTTTCGCGCACTACGTCCTTGACGAGCAGCGGCGAGAAGCCCTCGTCGATCGGGGGGGAAGGTGCGGGATCCATCGAGACCAACATATCAAGTACTTGTCATTCAATTCAACCCGTCGATGTGGTCGACGGCCATGGTGTGCCCGGTGCCCTGCTCGACGACGCGGGCCAGCAGGGTGCGCAGCTGGGTCTGTTCGGCGGGGGAGAGGACACCGAAGACCTTGTCGTGCGCGGAGATTGCGTCACCGATCACGGCGGTGGCCAACGTGCGGCCGCGCTCGGTGAGGAAGGTCTGCAGGATGCGCCCGTGCTGCGGACTCTGTTTGCGTTCGACCAGCCCGCGCTTCTCCAGTTCGGCCACCGCCAACTGGACGCCCTGCGGCGTGATGAGCAGCCGGCGTGCGAGTTCGGCGTTCGACAGCCCGGGCTCGCTGGCCAACTGGCGCAGCACACCGACATGTGACGTGCTGACGCCGTGCGTCTTGACCGCGTCGTTCACCGTGGTGAGGGAGAAATAGAAGGCCTGCTTGAGTAGCCACAGCACGTTGTCGGTCAGTTCCATGGTCAGCCGCCCGCGTATTTGTGAATCTGCCCGTCCTTCATCACGAAGCGGACGTCGAGCAGCGTCGCGATGTCCGTGCTCGGATCACCGGGAACCGCAATGACGTCGGCCAGGTAGCCCGGGGCCAGCTTGCCCAGGTTGTCCACCTCGTCGATCAGATCCGCACTGACCACGGTGGCTGCCCGGACCGCCTGCATCGGTGTCATTCCGCGTCCGACGAGCGCGATCAGTTCCTTGGCGTTCTGACCGTGCGGGACGGCGGGCGCGTCGGTGCCGCACGCGATCTTCACACCCGCCGCGATGGCCTTGGGCAGCATGGCTTTTGCCTTCGGGAAGACCTCGAGTGCCTTCTTGCGCAGCTCCGGGGCAATCCGGTCGATGGCCATGGCGTCGGTCAGGTAGGTGGTGGAGACCAGGAATGTGCCGTGGTCGACCATCATCTGGATCGTCTCGTCACTGGCCAGGAATCCGTGCTCGATACAGTCGATTCCGGCACGGATACATGCCTGGATGGCGGTGTCGCCGACGGCGTGGGCGGCCACTCGCACACCCGCGCGGTGGGCCTCGTCGGCGATGGCGGCGAACTCGGCATCGGAGTACTGCTGAGCTCCCGGCGCCGTGCTGTGTGACATCACCCCGCCCGAGGCCGACACCTTGATCAGCTTGGCTCCGTGCCGAACCTGGTAGCGGACGCAGGCGATCACGTCGGGCACGCCGTTGGCGATACCCTCGGCCACCGACAGCGGCATGATGCCCGGTGCCAACCGCTGGAACACCGTGGGATCCAGGTGCCCGCCGTATGGGGTCACCGCGTGACCGGCGGGGTAGATGCGTGGTCCGGCGTGCCAGCCCTGGTCGATGGCGCGCTGCAGGGCGACGTCGAGAAGGTAGCCGCCGGTCTTCACCATCAACCCCAGGTTGCGCACCGTGGTGAATCCGGCGTCCAGGGTGGTGCGCGCGTTGACCGCGCCCCGCAGGGTCCGGTAGGCGGGGTCGTCCTGAACCCCGTGCATGGGTGACGGCAACCCCTCGGGGCCCCCCGGACCGCCGATGAGCAGGTTCAGCTCCATGTCCATCAGGCCCGGCAACAGCGTCACGTCGCCCAGATCGATCACTGTCGCTGAATCTGACACGGGGGCTTGTGAATCCACCGAAACGATGCGGTTGCCCTCGATGATGATGACGGCGGGGGTGCGGACGGTGCCGGTGTCGACGTCGACCCAGCGCGCGGCCCGCAGGACGGTCGTCTCGGTCATGTCCGCGGCTCCGAGACGCAGTCCAGTGAGGTGGCGCCGGAGTCGGGAACACGGGGCTGTTTCCAGCATTCCACCGGAAAGGACACCGTGATCATCGAGTACAGCAGGTACATCAGTTGCTGGACGTCGTCGGGCAACTCGCCGAGGGTGAACTTGTCGCAGTAGGAGATCGCGTCCTCGGCGCGCGCGGTGATCGCGTCGTAGAAGGCTTGCATCTGCTGCATGTCTGAGGCCAAGCGCTTGGCATAGCGGTCCGCCTCGCGCGGCAGGCACCAGTCGGTGAACGGCTCCAGTTCGGCGAATTCGCTTGGTAGCACGGTGCTCATATGGTCTGTTCCTGGTAGTCGGCGATCCACGAGGCGGTCTCCTTGTGCAGGTGGCGCAACAGGATTTCCTGGTCGCACAACAGGAATTCCTGGACCACCCGGGATTCGATCGAGGTCTGGGTGGCCTCCAGCGTGTTGGCGTCCTGAAGGCCGTATTCCTTGAACGACTGCGCCGCCAGTTCCTGGGCCAGGCGTTCCCGCGGGGTGCGGGGTTCCGGGAAGTACAGGGTGCACTCGAAGGTGTGCGTGTTGAACGACGTCGGCCAGTAGTGGTAGGTCAGGTACCAGCCCTGGCCCCAGAACAGGATGACGAAGTTCGGGAACAGCTGGAATGAATCCAGCCCCCAGGGATCGCATTTCGCAGGGTTGATGCCGGCAGGCATCGGGCCGATATCGGGTGAGTCCCACGGGCCGAACAGGCCGCTCTGGCAGATGTCCTCAATGGGCTTGCGCATGTCATCAGCCATCTCCCAGGCCCGCACGCCCGAGGTGCTGACCAGCCGGTGTGGTCCGTCCAGTCGGTAGTGCGGTGCCTCGAATCCGGCTTGGGCGGCAGCCTTGGAATAAGCGGTGGGGGACTGGTTCGCGTGCAACACGGGAGCGTGATAGAACTCCTGGAAAGCGTCCATGTACAGCTTCCAGTTCGCCTTGACGTCCGACCGGTAGGTGAATCTCGAGGTCAGTTGGTCGAACGGGTAGCCCGCCAGGCTGGTGATCATCGGGCCGAGGAAGTCGCGCAGTGACTGTTCGGGAGTGTCGGCGAAGTTGACGAAGATGAAACCCTCCCAGACCTCGCAGTGCACCGAGACCAGCCCGTAGTCGCTCTTGTCGAGATCGAAGAACTCCTCCTCCTGCTGGACGAAGGTCAGATTCCCGTTGAGGTCGTAGCGCCAGGCGTGGTACTTGCAGGTGAACTGTCGGCACACCCCGCTGGTGTCCTCCAGCGGCATGTCGTTCCACACCAACTTGTTGCCGCGGTGCCTGCAGACGTTGTGGAATGCGTTGATCTCACCGGAGGTGTTGCGGCACACGATGATCGATGTGCCTGCTGCCTTCATCTCCTTGGTGAAGTAGCTGCCCTTCTTGGGGAGCTGCTCGATCCGGCCGACGTTCAGCCAGGCCCGCTTGAAGATGGCCTTGCGCTCGAGCTCGTAGATCTCCGGGCTGATGGAGTCCTCGTAGGACACGGGCCCGGTCCCGAGCTCGGGGTAGTGCTCTGTCCAGCTGCCTTCGGCAGGTTTGGGGAACCGCGCCATGTCCAACTCCTCGTCAATCCTCGGCGCCGCGGGCAGCACGGCGCCGGTGGGGTGGGAAGTGCGCTTTCGAAATTAGTCGGCCGAGGGCTCAATGACAAGTAGTTGATACTTGCGGATCGAGCCGTGTTGCGCACTACCTACGGTCAGCGGTTCTGCAGGTTGGCGATGCGGGCCGGGCCGTGGTTGTTGTGCCAGCCGGGCTTCGCGGTGGGGGCCGGGTGGGCCTTGACCTCGGGGCTGTAGGAGTAGCCGGGGCCGACGGGTGCTTGGGTGGCCGCGGCGGCGGTGCCGGCCAGGCCGAGTGCTCCGGCGCCGATGATGCCGGCGGTGACGACGCTGAGTCCGAGTGTCTTGATCATCTCTGTAATCCTTTGTGTGAGTGGCTTTCTCCGTTGAGATAAGAATGCCCAGATTCACGTGTGGGATCTGTCGGGTGACCGGTGGATGCACCGGGTGAAGTCGTTGTCCCCCGATCAGGGGAAGCGGAGGAAGCCGCGCGAGTGTGCACGCAGAGTGCGATGGGGCGCGAAACGACGATCTGAGTGCACGCTGGGCGCCCCGGCTCGTTGACTCGTCGGTGGTGGCGCAGAAGTGCGAGTAACTACCGCCCTGGCGGACGAGTCAACGCGCGGGGTTCCCGGCAAACCCGGCCACCACCACGCATGACACCTGTCAAGAAATTTGTAACCTGAGACCCTTGTCACAGCGCCCCAACCAACCTACTGTGTGTTCAGTTGGTTGGTTGGTGAGCACGAGGGAGACCGGTGGCAGCGTTATCCGAGACGGCACCAGGGCCGGCCCAGGGGACGCGGCCCTATGAGTCGCTTCTGGCCAAGGGAGAGGACCGCAAGCAGCGCATTCTCGCTGCCGCGGAGACCCTGCTGGCTCGCAACGGCTGGCGCAACACCTCGCTGGCACAGATCGCCAAGGAGGCCGGGGTCAGCGCTGCAGGCCTGCTGCACCACTTCGCGTCCAAGGAAGCGCTGCTGCACGCCGTGCTCGACGCCCGCGACTTCGACGACGACACCCACGCCGACCGCGCGGGCGACCTGCTGGCCCAGATCAGCCGCGTCGCCGAGCGCTTCGACCGCGCGCCCTCGCTGGTGGGCACGTTCACCGTCCTGCTGGTGGAGAACATCCAACCCGACGCCCCGTTGCACGACCGCCTCGTAGGGCGTCAGCGGGCCGCCGTGAACATCGTCGCCGACGGCATCCGCCGTGGTCAGCGCGACGGCCGTTATCGCTCAGACCTCGACGCGGCCACCAAGGCCGTGGAGATTCTCGCCTTCGTCAATGGAATGGAGACCGCATGGCTACTCGATCCTTCAATTCCCCAAGCCGAGGTGTTCAAGGGATACGCCCAGTCGCTCGCCCGCGACTTCGCCCCGCAACCGAGGAGTTCGACATGAGGTACCGCCTCGACGTGGTCGCACCCAGCGTGGCCGACGTGGTCCGGTCCGCCGGCGGCTGGCTGGTCGACCGAGTGATGGCCGGGTGGGACGTCACCGTGCTGATCTCCGGCGACGACGACGTGCGCCCCCTGCAGATCCTCGGGGTGGCGACGGGCGACCTGGACACCGCCATGCGCGAATGGGAGGAGCGTCCCCACCCGCAGACCGTTGCCGTGGCCGCCGATCTGTTCGCGGCGGATGCGCGGGTGCGCGAGGGTGTGCTCGGAGCGTTGGCGCAGGGCCTCACCGAGGTGACGCTGTGGGGCGAGAGCTGCCCGCAGGAACTGGCCAGCACCGTGGACACGGTGCTGCATGAGCTCAGCGGGGCCGCCCGGGCGTTCAAGGCCCAGGCGCTGGCGGCCGTCGGCGAGGGTGACCTGGTCGAGCGCGTCGAGGTTTTCCGGTGTGGGGTCATGTCCTGTCCGGCGGTCGCCGCCGATCTGGTGCCAGCCAGCTAGACATCACATCGTGCCGAGCGTGCCCAGGAACCTCACGGTGCGCTCGCGGCATGCGCGGCGGGACTCGGCATCGTCGCCCAGGGGCACCACCCTGGCGGCCAGGTCGGTGACACCCGCGTCGCGGTAGCGCTGCAGCGCCCGTAGGACCGTCGCCTCGTCTCCCGCGGCCATCGTGTCGCCGACGTCCTCGGCGTCACCGTGTTCGAGCAGTCGCACGTAGTTCGGCGACAGGTGCGCATGACCGAGCACCTCGCTCGCATGGGCTCGCGCCGCCGCAACCTCACCGGGCAGACACAAAGCCACCGGGATCCCCGCGACCACGCGAGGCCTATTGCGACCCGCTGACTCTGCCGCGGCGTTCAGGCGCGGCGCGATGTGCTCACCGATCGCCCGTTCGTCGGCCATCCAGAGGATGGTGCCATCGGCGCGTTCACCGGCGATGCGCAGCATCACCGGACCGAGGGCCGCGAGCAACACGGGCACCGTCGCATCGCTGACATCCACCGGGCTGTGCACCCGGTAGGTGTCGTTGTCGACATCCACCTGGCCGGGCCCGGTAACACCTGCGAGCAGCACGTCGAGGTAGTCGCGCACCTGCGCGACGGGGCGGTCATAGGACAAACCCAACTGGCCCTTGATGATCCAGTCATGGGATGGACCGAGGCCGAGGGTGAACCGGCCTCCGCACGCGGCCTGTGTGGTCAATGCCTGCTGGGCGAGGATCAACGGGTGCCGCGTCTGGATCGGGAGGACTGCGGTACCCAGTTCGATGGTGCCGGTATGGGCGCCGAGCAGCGCCATGGCGGTCATGGCGTCCAGGTAGCCGGGCACCTGCGGGAACCAGAACGAGCTGAAGCCGCCGGCTTCGGCGGCGGCACCGTCGGCCAGCAGGCCGGTCAACCGATCGCCTCGCGCCCGCTCTCTGTCGGAACCGACCATCAAACCGATGCGCATGGAACTCCTTCGTCAGGGCAGATATCGGTGCCAATCATGCGGAACCACCGGATGAAAAGGGGCAGCCAGCAACGGCTTCGTCGTGCGGAAGCGCTCGGTGAGCAGTGGCGCGAGCCGGAGCACGGTGGGCGCCGGCTCGTCATCGAGAAAGCAATAGGTCAGATGCTGGCCGGGGGTGGCGCTCGCGAGCTTGGGCCCGGCATCCAGTGCGGTGGTCGACCATGTGCCGACCACCCCGGGTGCCTCCAATAGGTCTGCCGTGGAACGAGGTTCACGTTCGACGAGCAGCAGGACGCCGCGAACCGGCCACCAGGGCAACACGTCGGCGCCCACCTTGACGCGTGGCGCCGCTGCCTTGTGCTGCACGTCGTACACCCCGCGCTCGGCGGGCGGCAAGAGTGCCAGCTTGCGGCCGGCGTCGCCCAGCGCCCAGGAGAGTGTCAGGAAGCCGTCGAGGCCGGCCGGGTCCGAGAAGAAATAGGTCATGACGTGGTCGACGGGGTCGAAGCGCTCGTCGGCCGCCAGGCGTGCGGCGCGGCATTCGGGGGTCGACACCAGTCGCAGTGACGCCCGGACCGCGGACAGTCGGTGTTGTTCGGGTCGGTGATCGAGGGTATGCCAGCGCAGGTATTGGGCGTCCAGGCCGTCGGGGTGCCGTAGTGCCATCGATACGAACAAGGTGGTGACATCACCGCTGCCGGTGGCCAGCACATCGGGGACCGCATCGGACGGGGTACCGGGCAATTCCATGTCAGAACTCCGGGTGGCGGGCGGCGACCATCCGGCGGAAACCTTCACGCCACGGTACCCGGGTGGTGCCGAGCACCTCGTGCATGTGGGTCACGTCGGGCCACAGCGGAGTGTGCGCATCGGCGGTGTATTCGAATGTCGGTGTGACGCCGACCAGTTCGCCCATGAACATGCAGTACTCCTCGACGCTGACGGTCTCGCTGCCTGCCCAGTTCACCACTTCCGGTGGTGTCTTGGCGATCTCCATCGCCCGGATGCCGAAGTCGACGTAGTCGTCCTCATAGATCGGGTGGTAGTTGTTCGGCGCGTCCGGGTGCAGCCGAATCGGCTTGCCCGCCAACATCGCATCGAGCCGGTCGGCGGGTGCGCCGCCCTCCGGGCCGTAGGTGGAGCAGATCCTGATGATCGTCAGGGGGATGTCGTACTGCCGGGATATCCAGGTGCAGACCGCTTCGGCGGCCACCTTGGAGAAGCTGTAGTTGGCTCGCAGCGGTACTCCGGGCGGATCGGATTCGGTCAGCGGTTGCCTGCCCCGATAGCCGTAGATGGACCCCGTGGAGCACAGCACGAAACCCTTGGCTGAGCAGCAGTGGTGGAGCAGTTGTCCGGAGTTCTGGGCGTTGGTCTCCAGGCAGCGTTCCCAGCCACCCGATCCGGGGTCGACGGCGGCGTGGAACACATAGCTGAAATCGGCTGGCAGACCGGAGAAGTCGCCGGTGGCCATGTCCAGTGGCACCGGGGTGATGCCTGCGTCGGTGAGGCGGCCGTGGTCTGCGGGTGTGCGCAGTCGGGCAGCGCCCCAAACCTCGTTGTCGGGCGCCAGGGCGCGTGCGATGGGGAATCCGATCTTGCCCGTTGCCCCGGTGATCAACACCTTCTCGCCATGGATCACCCACTAGTCATAACGCATCCGCGCTCGAATGTTAAGTACTTCATATATCGGTCGCCGCGTGCAGGGCCGAGAGGAACAACTCGTCCATCCGGGGACTCAGTTCGGTGAGGGTCGGGGCGCAGGCGTGGGATGCGGGACCGAAGACGCGTGCCAGGGCGCCGGCATCTGCTTCGGCGCCGACGGCGAGGCACAGGGAGCCGACGCCGGCCGCCCGCAACTCCTCGAGTGCCTTGACGACATCAGCCTCGGCGTAGTAGTCACCCTCGTAGCCGTGGTCGTATGCGTAACCGTCGGACAGTACGACCAGCAGTCGGTGCGGCGTGCCGGCCCGAGTCTTGAGTATCTCGCCCGCCCCGCGGATACCCGCGCCGAGCCGTGCGGCTCTTCGCGATGGCGAGAGAGTGCGTGCTGCTGGATGATTCGAGGTCGACGCCCCCGTGCAGAGCCGCGGCGACCGGTAACCGGGCGGCGGCTTCGGCCAGTGCGCGATACCCTTCCACCGCCAGATAGCGACGGGCCAGCGGCGGTCGGGTCCGCAGAGATTTCACGATCTCGCGGTCCAGGCTGCCGGCGGCCAGGAGCGCACCCTGCAGCACCACCTCGCGCCGCTGCTGCTCGGCCGGCAGATCGGCCGCCACGAAGATGACCCGCCCATCGGTGTGCGAGAGCCGGCCGGCCGGCCGGCGCCGCGGCGACATCGACGGTCCGCCCGGCGATGTGACTGGCGAGGAGCCCGAACCGCCGCGGGCCGTCCGTCTCCGGTGCGCTCATGTCAGCCCGGCAGCACCGCGTCGGCCAGTTCGCCGAGGGCGCGCACGATATCCGGATCGTCCGAGAGGGCTTGCACCACCGCGGATCGGACCGCTGTATGCGGCGGTAGTCCTTCCGCCACAAGGATTCCCGCGAGGATCAGCAGGCGGGTCGACGCCGCCTCACGCAGCGGTGAGCCTTGTAGGCCCCGGATCGCACTGCCGAGTCTGACCAGAGCACCCGCGGTCTGCGCGTCGATACCGGCCTCGTGCGCCACGATTTCGGTTTCCACGTCGTTGGGCGGGAAGCCGAGCTCGATGGCGACGAACCGTTGGGCGCCCTCCCGCACGGCCCGGGTGAGGGGGCCGTCCACCCATACCGTTTCGCCACCTCGGAGCAGGAACCGGCCGATCAAGTCGGCCGATGTCATGTCCTCGTGGCCGGCGACGGTGATCAGCTCGCGCTTCAGCTCATGGGCCATCGCCTCCACGAACCGGGTCTTGTCGCAGCCGGTCGGTCCCTTCAGCAGTACCGGAACGCGCGGCGTGCCGCGGCGCGGAAGATCGCCGCTTCCTCTCCCAACGAACGGTAAAACGGTGCGGCCATGCGGTTTTGAGAGATGTCAGGATGGCTGTCGGTCAGCACTTCAGTTGCCCGGCTCGAACGGCACCGTTCGCGGCACCTGGGCACCCTCCGGCAGGACCAGCTGCCCGTCGGTGTTGATGAACCCGGAGTGTTTGGTGGGTATCGGCAGGATGGGATCGGGGCACGGCGTGTCGGTGCCGTCACCACAGATGCCGCCGTTGAAGTACGACCGTTTGAGGTGATCGGCCGGCCACGGGTCGGAATGCAGGCCGATCCACTGGGCGGGCACGTTGTAGAAGAAGAAGAAGCACGCGCTCACTGCGGCGAAGATGGCAAGGAACCGGGTCAACTGCTGCTTGGCGAAACCGCCACCGATCTGGTCGAGACCCCGTTCGACCACTGTCCGGCCGCGATCGTCGGTGAAGAAGCGCAGACAGCACAGGGCCGTCATCACGCCGCCCCACATCAGGCCCTCGTAGATGGGCCACTGGTGGTACGTGCCGGCGAACACCGAAACCGACCGGATAGCACCGGGATACGTATAGAGACCGAACGGGAGCATGATCAGCCCCTCCATCACGAAGTCCGCGAGGATGGCGATGGCATAGGTGACCAGGATCAATCGCAGATTGCTGATGCCCGGCCGGCGCGTCTTGATCTTGCGCATGATCCAGCAACCGCCGATGGTCAGCATCAGCACCATCCCGTAGCCGGTCGCGTTGATCAGCAACGGCTCGGCGACTTGGCGCCCGGGCGATTCCGGTGACACCCAGCCCGGGATGTGCGACGACCAGGAACCGCGGTTGAACAACCAGGTGTTGTAGGTGCACCAGGTGTTGACGTAGTTCAGCAACGGGTCCTGGAAGAAGAACAGGCTGCAGGACGCCAGCAGCAAGCCGTCGAGCGTGATCCGTCGTTCCCGGACCCAGGGCCGGATGAGGAACCACCAGACGGCGACGGGAAGGCCGATGCACATCAGCACCGCATTGGTGGTGAGCATGACCTTCATGTACATCGGGGGATCGCTGGGTCCCGCCGGCACCCGCACGAAATACGGACCGGTGATCCACCTGGTCCAGACGTAGATCTGCAGTATCAGCAGCAATCCACCGACAATGGCCCAGATCTGGACCGGTTTGATCTTCTTCTCCAGCTCGGTGCCCACCAGGGCATCGGAATCTCGGGATTTCCTCGAGAGGTCACTCATCGGCGTTGTGCCCTTCTACTGCGCCGCGTGTTCAGCGGCCGACTCGCTGCGAATATACCCATCAGTATCTGATTGGAGAAGAAGTTTCTGATATTCGTGGCAGAATCGCTGCATGGCTGAGCGATGGACGCGGGAGAGGCGCCTTGAGCACACCCGTTCACTGCTGCTCGACGCTGCTGAGAAGGTGTTCGCCGAGAAGGGCTTCACGTCCGCCACTCTCGACGACATCGCGTACGCGGCGGGCTACACCAAAGGGGCGATCTACAAGCATTTCGCCGCCAAGGAGGATCTCTTCCTGGCGGTCAGTGATCGGTACTGGCGGCGCTACTTCGAGAATTTCGCCGAGATCCTGGGCCGGTCAACCGAAGTCGGCGCCCGCGAACGCGATGGTATAGCTGAGCGGTGGCGCCAGCTCAGCGCCGACCGCGGGGCCGAACATGCCGCGCTGGGTCACGAGTTCACGTTGTATCTACTTCGCAACCCGGAGGCGCGCGAACGGGTGGCGGTGAAGCGTGCCGAGGTGGTCGCATCGTTGACGACGTTCATCGGCGAGGGCCTGGACCGGCTGGGCGCCACCCTGCTGATCGCGCCGGAGACCTTCGCGCGCACCCTCATCGCGACCAGCGATGCCGTGGTCCTGGGCAGTGCACTCGACGACGTCGACCTGTACAAGCCGATCGTCGAGATGTACATGTCGGCGATCAAACTGGACTGACCGCTGTGCCGGTCGCCGAGGTGTCGCTACTTCCCGCATACCGGAAGATCAGCGGATCAAGCGGTGAATCGACAAGTCGGGCAGAGTCTGCGGATGAGCGCATGGCTTTCGTCTCCGCTCGTGGACCAAGGGTTTCCGTCAGCTCAGCGTTCGCTCCTGTATCGGCTTGTTGAGCTCACTGCGCACCTGACGGCTGAGGTCGTCGGCGAGTACTTCGCTTGCCCCGCTCTCTATTCCGTCGAGGACCTGGCGCACGATGTCAGCGGGATCGGCTTTGGGGCTGTCGGCGAAGGACGCCATGTCGGTGTCGACGAGACCGAAGTAGACCCCGACCACCTGAACGCCGCGCGAGGCGAGCTCGAGGCGCATGGAGTCTGTCGCGTTCCACAGGGCAGCTTTAGACACCCCGTAGGTGGCGCCCACAGGTAGCCATGCCAGCACGGAGGCAACATTGACGATCGCCCCGTTGTTGTCGGCGATGCGGTCGGCAAAGGCAGATGACAAGGCCAACGGGCCGAAGAGATTTGTTTCCAGCTGTTCCCGCAGTTTCGAGCTGTCGGGGTCGAGCACCGAGTTCATCCGGGCGATACCGGCGTTGTTGATGAAGATGCTGACGTCTGGGGCTGTTTGCGCGACGGCGGCAACCGATGCGGCGTCGGTGACGTCCAGCGCCAGAGTGATCACGCGCGGGTCGTCGATCTCGATCTGTTGCGGTTGGCGGGCGGCAGCGTAGACCTTGGCTGCCCCGCGTTCCAGGAGCTGACTGATGTATTCGCGGCCCATGCCGCGGTTGGCTCCGGTGCCGAGGACATTCTGATTCGCCAGTGAGGTCATGTGGTTCTCCTGATCGGTGTTCGTGACGGTGGGTGGGTTGGGAAGGGGTGGTCAGGCGACGGTGATGACGACCTTGCCGGCTTTGGCTCAACCGCCCTCTACATAGGCCAACGCCTGCAGGGTCTCATCGAAGCTGAAGGTGGAGTCGATGACCGGGCGCAGGTGGCCGGCGTCATAGAGGGCGGCTAGTTCGCGCAACTGCGCTTCGCTGGCGTGCATGAAAAAGAACGAGTAGCGCACGCCGAGTTTCTTGGCGGCCTTGCGGACCTTGCGGCTCAGCAGTGCGAGGACGAATTCGAACGGTTTGGGTGCGCCGATTTGCTTGGCGAATCCGGCGTCGGGTGGGCCGGTGACACCAATCGCCAGGCCTCCGGGTCTGAGCACGGTGAAGGACTTCATGAGGTTCTCACCGCCCACCGAATCCACCACGAGGTCATAGCCGGACAGGATCTGGGAGAAGTCCTGAGCGGAGTAGTCGATGATTTCGTCGGCTCCGAGTTCACGGACGAGGTCGGCGCTGGCGGCGCCGGGTCCTCTCCGAAGTCCTACATCGTCGTATCCCGGGATCGCAACTGATCATCTATCCCAACTCCGGCCACGGCGGCATCTTCCAATACCACCGCGAATTCGCCTCAGCAGCAATCGCATTCCTTGACACGTGATGAACGGCGCCTACACCCACTGACGGACCTGCGGAGCGCAGCGTCTGGAGCACAGGTGGAACACCCCCGCCGCCGCGACAGCCGGACGCGTCGCGGGACACGCACCAGAGGGACGTGCGTGGTCGGCATACGTTCAGCCCTAGGCGATTCCGGGAGCCTGGAACTGTCCTTCCAACGCCTCGATTGCGGAGGCGGTAAGACTGTTCTGGATATGCAGTCGCGCCAGCGCCTGGGCTGCAGCGGCATCGCGGTCGACGACGAGGTCGAGCATCTGGTGGTGCTGATTGAAGTCGGTCATCCGGGGCTCGTCTCCGGCCGGCAGCATCAGGCCCAGGCGGCGGTAGCGGTCCGATTTGGCCCACAGGTCATCAAGGGTCTTGATCATCACGTCGTTGTGCGCGGCGACATACAGCGTGCGGTGGAATGCGCTGTGCGCGCATAACCCGTCTTCGCCCCATTCCCGGGTGACCGGGACCAGATCGGCCAGTGCCGTTCGCATGACCGTGATGTCGTCGTCGGTGTGGCGCTCGGCGGCCAGCGCGACAGCCGCGGGCTCTAGCGCCAGCCGTACTTCGAACAACTGGCGGGCCTCGTCGGCGCCGATGGATGACACGCGGGCATCTCGGTGATTGTCGAGTTCGATGAGGCCTTCGCCGCTGAGCCGGCGGATCGCCTCCCGTAGTGGGGTGATGCTCATCCGCAACTGCTCGGCCAGCTCGTACTGGGAAAGTCGCGACCCCGCAGGCAAGCCGCCACTGAGTATCAGCCGCCGCAGCTCGGCGTACGCAACGTCGCTTTTGCTGGAGAAGACGTTAGTGACCTGCGGTGATGTCATGTGCGCCCCATCTCATTGAGCTCCGTCGTGTGACCCGGACGTCACCTTGCCTCTTGTGCTCAGGGTCACAGAGAGTCTAACATCGCCACTCATCAGTTACATCTCATATCTTATAAGATACAAGGAAGGTCGACCATGAAGATCCTGTCCGTGCATGAGGGCGTCGTCCCGATCAGTTCGTCGATCCGCAACGCGTGGATCGACTTCAGTTCGATGGACTGCTCGATCGTGGCGATCGTCAGCGACGTGATGCGTGACGGCGAGCCGGTCATCGGTTACGGCTTCAACTCCAACGGCCGCTACAGCGCAGGGGAGATCCTGCGGCGGCGAGCCATCCCGCGCCTGCTCGACGCCGATCCGGAGAGCCTGCTCGACCAGGCCGGCAACCTCGACCCGACACTGGCGTGGCCGATCATGATGAACAACGAGAAACCCGGAGGCCACGGCGAACGCTCCGTCGCGATCGGTGTCCTCGACATGGCGCTGTTCGACCTCGCCGCCAAGATCGCCGGTCAGCCGCTGTACCGCTACCTGTCCGACCGCCACGGCGATGGCAAACCCGACGACTCGGTTTTCGTCTATGCCGCCGGCGGCTACTACGCGCCCGGAAAGACGCTCACGGATCTGCAGGACGAGATGCGCCGATTCCTCGACATGGGCTACTCGGTGGTCAAGATGAAGATCGGTGGCACCGATCTCGCCGACGATCTCAAGCGCATCGAGGCGGTTCTGGAGGTCCTGGACGGTGACGGTTCCCGTCTGGCCGTCGACGTCAACGGCCGCTTCGATCTGCAGACCGCCCTGGATTACGGACGGGCCATCGAGCCCTACGGTCTGTTCTGGTACGAGGAGGTCGGCGACCCGCTCGACTACCGGCTCAACGCCATCCTCTCGGAGAACTACCGCGGCCCGATCGCCACCGGCGAGAACCTGTTCTCCGTCCAGGACGCCCGCAACCTGATCCGCTACGGCGGCATGCGCCCGGACCGCGACTACATCCAGGTCGACCCGGCGCTGAGCTACGGCCTCACCGAATATCTCCGCGTGCAGGACATGCTGAAGGAGCACGGCTGGTCTTCCCGCCGCTGCATTCCGCATGGTGGGCACCAGTTCTCGCTTCACATCGCCGCGGCCCTCAAGCTCGGTGGCAATGAGTCCTACCCTGGCGAGTTCCAGCCGACCGGCGGGTTCGCGGACGACGCTGTGGTGTCCGACAGCCAGGTCGGGCTCACCGAGATCCCCGGCATCGGCTTCGAAGCCAAGAGCGCCTTCTACAAGGTTCTGCGCGAGCTGCACCACTGACCGCTGTTCCGGTGCCACCCGGTGTTTCCAATGCCCGGCGGCGCGCACGACATCGCCGGCCGGCGGGGGCCTCCCCGTCGGGCCGCTCGCCCAAGACCGGCCGCGTCCAGAACTACGCCTCCCGGCCGGCAAGACCCAACGCTGCACCGGACCAAAGGAGTTCCCCGTGTCCACCACCACCGCTGACGCGACCGCCCCAGCCCTGTCCGGCCGATCCAGATTCGGCAACCTGACACGTCAACTGTGGTTCCAGGTCATCGTCGGCGCTGTCCTCGGCATCGCCGTCGGAATCCTGGCACCCGACCTGGGTAAGGCCGTCAGCCCGCTCAACGACTGGTTCATCGGACTGGTCAAAATGATCGTCGTCCCCGTCGTATTCTGCGTCGTCACCCTCGGCATCGCCTCGATGGACAGCCTGCGCAAAGCAGGTCGCATCGGCGTCAAGGCGCTTGGTTACTTCCTCGTCCTCTCGTTGGGGTCGATGCTCATCGGGCTGGTCGTCGCCAACATCTTCAAGCCCGGCCAGGGCATGAACATAGACCCCGCCACCCTCGACGCCAGCACAATCCCCGGCGTCGACTCAGGGGAGAAGGTCGGCGCCGTCGAGTTCGTCACCAACGTCATCCCGGACTCACTGTTCGGCGCCATCACCGGCCACGCGATCCTCTCGGCACTGCTGGTCTCGCTGCTGATCGGCTGCGCCCTCAACGTCACCAAGGCCCGCAGTGCCGCGATCACAGCGCTGATCGAGTCGCTGTCGCACGTGGTGTTCAAGATCGTCAGCTGGGTGATGCGGCTGGCCCCGATCGGCACCTTCGGCGCCCTGGCCTCGGTGGTTGCCAAGTACGGCGCCTCCAGCTTGCAGAATCTCGGCTTCTTGATTCTGCTGTTCACCGGAACCTGTGTCATCTACGTCGTGGTCATCTTGGGCCTGATCTCCCGGGCGTGCGGACTCAACGTCTTCACCCTGATGCGCTACTTCAAGACCGAACTGCTCATCGCGCTGTCCACCTGCTCGAGTGAAGCGGTGCTGCCGCAACTGGTACGCAAGCTCGAACACCTCGGCGTGGAACGCTCCGTCGTAGGCCTGGTCATCCCGGCCGGGTTTTCCTTCAACCTCGACGGCTCCGCGGTCTACCTGACCATGGCCTCGCTGTTCCTGGCCCAGGCCGTCGGCATCGACCTGTCCTGGCAGCAGCAATTGGTGATGGTGGGAGTGATGATGCTGACCAGCAAGGGCACCGCCGGTATCGCCGGAGGAGCGTTCATCGTGCTGGCTTCCACCATCACCGCCGTCGGGCACGTCCCACTGGCCGCACTGGCGCTGATCGTCGGCATCGACCGCCTGCTCAACGAGGGCCGTGTGTTCATCAACGTCCTGGGTAACGCGCTGGGCGCCATTGTAATCGGCAAGTGGGAGAAGGGATTCGACGCCGATCGTGCCCATGAGGTCCTCGCCGGCAACGTTCCGTTCTCCGTCGAAGACGACGGTGACGTCGACGCGCCCGCTGTGGTCACAGAACACGCCGGCGCTTCGCCGCGGGCCGTCGCGCAGGCGTCCTCCTGACCACCGCTACTCAGAGAGGAATCGCATTGTCCCGCGTTCTGGTGACCACCGACTACCTCCGTCGCGGTGACGAGGTGGACGAGCTGTTGCGCGGCCACGGCCACCAGGTGTCCTACCGACCCGCTGTCGGCGCGCGAAGCCTCGAGGAAGCACGAACAATGCTCGACGGCGTGGATGCCGCGATCGTGGCAAGCGAGCCGATCACCGCCGAGATGCTCCACACCGCAACCAAACTGAAGGTGATCGCACGTAGCGGCGTCGGGTATGACTCCATTGACGTCGCCGCCGCGGCGGCGCGTGGCATCCGGGTATGCAACACCCCCGGTGTGAATCACGACGCCGTCGCCGAGCTCACCATCGCCTTGATGCTGATGGCCGCGCGACGGCTTCGCTCCGTGATCGACGGAGTCACCGCAGGGGAGTGGCCACGCCAAGCCGGACACGAACTGCGTGGCGCCACGCTCAGCGTAATCGGGTACGGGCCCAGCGGTCGCGCCGTCGCACGACTGGGTACCGCATTCGGCATGACTGTACTGGTCAGCACCGCCCACCCCGAAGATGGCGCTGTCGGTGTTCAGTTCGTCGATTTGGACACCGCGGTCGCCGCCGCGGATTACCTGAGCTTGCACGCACGAGCCGGCATGCGGAACGGACAGCTCCTCGGCCGCGGCATGCTGGGGACGATGAAGCCGACAGCCATTCTGATCAATACGGCCCGGGGGTCGTTGGTGGACGAAGACGCCCTCGCCGATGCCCTGGACACCGGTCGAATCGCCGGGGCCGCGCTCGACGTCGTCGACGTCGAGCCGCTCCCCGCCGGGAGTAGGTTGCGCCACCGTGAGAACGTCGTCATCACCTCCCACCTCGCCGGGCAGACGGTCGAGGCGCGGGCTCGTGCCGGCCTGGCCGCCGCCCACGCCGTCATCGAGGTCCTCGCCGGACGCGAGCCGGCTCACCCGGTCGACTCGGCCTGAACGTCCACCCCGCCCGACTGAAGGGAACCATCGTCATGTCCAACATCCACCGCATCGCCGTCATCCCCGGTGACGGCATCGGCACCGAGGTGGTGCCCGAAGGTCTGCGAGTGCTCGACGCGGCCGCCGCGGCATTCGACCTGAAACTCGACTTCGAGCACTTCGAACACTCCAGCGCCGACTACTATCTCAAGCACGGGAAGATGCTGCCCGACAATTGGTTCGATGAACTCAAGGGTTTCGACGCGATCTTCTTCGGTGCCGTCGGATGGCCCGATGTCGTGCCCGACCACATCTCACTCTGGGGAAGTCTGCTGCAGTTTCGACGCGCCTTCGACCAGTACGTCAACCTGCGGCCGGTCCGGTTGATGCCGGGGGTGCCCAGCCCGCTGGCAGGCCGCAAGCCCGGCGACGTCGACTTCTATGTGGTGCGGGAGAACACCGAAGGTGAATACTCCAGCGTCGGGGGAAAGATTTTCGAAGGTACCGACCGCGAGATCGTCATGCAGGAAACCATCATGACTCGCACCGGGGTCGACAGGATCCTCAAGTTCGCCTTTGACCTCGCCGCGACCCGCCCCAAGAAGCACCTGACATCAGCGACCAAGAGCAACGGCATCTCCATCTCCATGCCGTACTGGGATGAGCGCGTGCAGGCAATGGCCGCCAACTTTCCGGACATCGACGTGGACAAGTACCACATCGACATACTCACGGCGAACTTTGTGATGCACCCGGACTGGTTCGACGTCGTCGTGGCCTCGAATCTGTTCGGCGACATCCTTTCCGACCTCGGGCCAGCTTGCACCGGAACCATCGGCATCGCTCCGAGTGCCAACATCAACCCGGAGCGTAGATTTCCCAGCCTGTTCGAACCTGTGCACGGATCCGCTCCCGACATCGCAGGTAAAGGGATCGCCAACCCGGTCGGCCAGATCTGGTGCGCCTCCATGATGCTGGAACACCTCGGCGAACCCGCCGCTGCCGCAGCAGTGCTTGCTGCGGTCGAGACCGTCCTGGCCCGTGGCGGCGACACCCTGACCCCGGACATGGGCGGCACGGCCACCACCGAAACCCTCGGCACGGCGGTYGCCGACGCAGTGGCGGCGTCATGAGCTACGCCACCAACGACCACCGGACGGCGCCCACGATCACACTTGACAACGACGAGCTAAGGACATGGTTCGGGTTCGGTGTCGCTGGCAATTTCGCCGGTCACCTGGACCAGGCCGGGGAAGCCGCCGACTTCGTGAACGTCGCCTCCCATGGCGCCGCGCCCAAGGGCATCTTCCCCTGGTATGCACCGGGCAACGACACCTTCCTCGGTGAATTCCCGCTGTCGCATGACACCATCTGTCTTCCTCGTCCCGGCACCGTAGACGGCCCGCTCAACCTACAGATCGAACCAGAGGTCGCTCTCGCGTGCCGGGTGTCGTGGCAGGGCGACACCGTGCTGAGTTTGCAGCCATTCGCGCTCGGTGCTTTCAATGACTGCTCGATCCGGCGACCCAACGCGCCGAAGATCAGCCACAAGAAGAACTGGGGGGCAGCGTCTAAAGGTGTTGCCGCACAGTTCTTCGACATCTCGGACCTGGCCCCTGACGGCCCCACAGCCACCCTTCGGCTGTCATGTTCTCTGCTCACCGCAGACGGCCAAGAACACGCCTATGGCATCGATAGCCCTCTGCTGGGTTACTCGTACTACGGAAAGGTGCTACTCGACTGGATCGTCGAACGGCTCGCCAACCAGAAGGGAGCCCCGGACACCCCGCTCGAGGATGTCGGCGCACTGATGACGGCCAGCGGTCACCCCGAGAACGTGCTGATCGGGATCGGCGCGACGAAGTACACGCCGCTAGGCGAAACCACCTTCCTGCAGCCCGGCGACCAGTCGATCGTCCGGGTGTACGACATCGACTCTGAGGTATTTTCCGAGCTGCGACAGAAGGTTCCGACATGACGAATCAGAATGATTCGGAGTCGGAATACAGCCAGTGTTCTGGATGCATCGAGATCGCCAGATGCTCGCCGCGGCTCCTGAGGAAGTCAATGTGGCGGTCGGCGGCATCGCCGCCGAGGTGGCGTCGGGTCAGCTCGACGATTTGGTCGTCGGTTGCGGGTTGAATCTGACTGACCGTGCCGTCGACCGCCACATAGCGTCTGGTCGGCTCCAGTCGTTGCGCCATGAGCGAGAAGAATCCGGCCGCCTCGATTGATCGCGCCTTGCGGGTGCCGACACCGGTCAACACCCATGGTTCCCCGCCGGGGGTGTACTGGTACCAGATCGGCACCGTCAGGGGCCCGCGTGATCCACCGAGGCTCACCGACAGGGCTGCGGTCCGGGGTTCGGCAAGAAATTGTTCGCGCGCTACTTTGATGCGAGTCTTGTTGTCGGGCATTGTCATCGGGTTTGGCCTCTTTCGCTATGGCGGAGTCGTAGGTGTGTAGCAACATCTTTATGAGGGAGCGGGCGATGGTGGCAGAGAAGGTTCATCCACGGATCGCTGGTCTCTGCCTAAAATTCGGCGAACTAGTGGGCCTGGTGTCGCTTCGAAACGGTCTCCGCATCAGGAGCTGAGCTGTTGATGGCCGATGACCGATAGCAGGCCGAGCTTGGTGTGACTCTCGGTGCCGGGTCGGGTGGTCAGCACGACAAGGGTCTGAGCGCGATTGTCGGTGAAGAGAACTTGCCCGTCGACATCGATGCGGCCGAGCTCGGGATGCAGGATGGCCGTGGAGTCGTCGTACCGTTGAGCGACCTGTTGCAGTTCCCACATACGGGAAAACTCTGGACTGTGTTTGTTGAGTTCGGCGTAGATCTGGGCGGCTCGGGCGGTGTCGCTGCCAGTAGTCAATGCGGCCCGCAGGCCGGCCGCCTGGGCTCGGCCGTGGCGTTCGTGGGCTTCCTCGGGGAACTTCAGACGTTCTGAGGGGTCCATGAACCAGCGGTAGAAGCCGCTGCGCGCGAGACCGGTGTGGTGTGTCTGGTCACCGAGCAGAGCGATGGCCAACGGGTTCATGGCAAGTGTTTCGACGAGGTCGGTCTGCACCAGGGCGGCGCAGTCGTATAACCGATCCAGCACTCGCATCAGCGCTGGACTGACGTGTTCGGAGCGCTGGAACCGGGGCGGTGCGTTGTGGCCGATGAGTACGAAGAGGTGGTCGGTTTCATCGAGGGTCAAGCGAAGGGCCCGGCCAAGTGCTGAGGCGATCTGGACGGAAGGTTGCGGGGCGCGCTGCTGTTCTAGCCGGGTGTAGTAGTCGGTTGACATGCCCGCCAGGTGAGCAACTTCCTCCCGGCGCAGACCCTGAGTACGTCTGCGTACCCCATCGGCCAGACCGACATCGCGGGGATTCAACGTTTCGCGCCGCTTCCGCAGGAATTCCGCCAGCGCTCGTTTGTCCATGCCGTCATCTTCGCCCCTCTGAGGCGGACGATCCATCGTCGTTTCCCTCACAACTCGCCGATTGAGTCCCCGTCGGCCAGTAGTCGATGCCGGCGCGAATTCTCATCGTGGCGGTCAGTAATTGCTCAGCATGGCAAGGACGTCGTCGTAGGAACCGCTGGCTTCTGCGTTGCGCAGGAAGCGGGCGCGCTCCACGACCAGTTCCTTGGCGTCTGAATCGTCGGCGAGCAATTGGAGGGTCTCGTTGAGGAAGTCGTCCAACGGCATCGCTTGATCGTCGTCCTGTTGACCCAAAAGCGTGGTGCGCACGTTCGGCGGGATGATCTCGATGACTTGCACCCCGGTGTGAGCGGCAAGTTGAACGCGCAAGCTCTGCGTAAAGGAATGCAGGGCGGCCTTGGTCGCGCTGTAGGTAGGGGTGACGGGGAAGGGCACGAAGGCGAGCGAGGAAGTCACGTTCATCACCACGGCATCTGGTTTGCTCACGAGCTGGGGTAGGAATGCGTACGTCGCGCGGATCGTGCCGAGCAGGTTGATCATCACGTGCTTCTCGGCGATCTCCAGTCCTGCGGGGTCTAGCACGCTCTCCTGCAACATGATTCCGGCGTTGTTGATCAAGACATTGAGATCGGGGTGGCTGGTCGTCAGGGCGTCACGGGCGCCGGTGATCGATTCGGGGTCTTCGATGTCAAGGACAAGCGCATCAATGCCGGGATGTTCAGCGGTGATCTCATCAAGGAGCTTCTTGCGTCGGCCGGCGACGATCACCTTATTGCCGGCTTTGTGCAGCCGTAGGGCGAGGCCGAGGCCTATGCCCGACGTGCCGCCGGTGACCAGAATTGTGTTGCCGCTGCTCTTCATTCCGTTCTCGCTCCCTCGTTGCGCGGGGCCGGTGAGACTCCACAGCAACGACGTTAGGGCAGCCGTCCGACACCGGAAAAGGGAAGACTTATCCAGGGATCGGCGATCCCTGCTTTGCGCACTGGGCGATCGGCTCGTTCCGTCGTGTGTGTGAGTACCGGTAAAGCGAATACTGCTCAGCAGGTCAAGGGTGCAGGCCAAGCAGACCCAAGCGGCGAAGTGACCGCGCGCCAACACCGTTCAAAACGAGAATGGTCGACTGATGATCGCACCCGGTGCGGCGGATAGTTAAGCGTCGCCCCCAGTTGCGAGGTAGCGACCCGTGATGCTGACCGTGGAAAGGGCGATGTCGGCCGGCGTGCCGGTGGCGATGATTGCTCCGCCCGCCGCACCGCCGCCGGGTCCCATGTCGACGACGTAGTCGGCGTTGGCGATCATGTCGAGGTCGTGTTCGATGACGACGACAGTGGCACCTTTTACGCCGAGGCGGTCGATGACGCCGAGTAGGACGCGGATATCGAGGGGGTGCAAGCCGACACTGGGTTCGTCCAGGACGAACAGCGCATCGGATTGCGTGCGGCCGAGTTCGGTTGCCAGCTTCAGTCGTTGCGCCTCGCCGCCTGAGAGCGCCGGAGTGTCCTCGCTGAGGGTGAGGTAACCCAGCCCAAGGTCGATGAGGGTCTGCAGCTTCCGGTGCGCCCTAGGTAGGTCCCCGGTCACCGGCAGTGCCTGCTTGACGGTGAGCCCGAGGAGTTCGGGCAGGGAGAGTCCGTCCTGGCCGCCGCGCCGGATGTCTTGTGCGGCTGGGGCATAGCGAGTGCCGCCGCAGTCGGGGCACGGGATGTCGACGTCGGGCAGGAACTGTACGTCGAGCGAGATCTGCCCTGTGCCCTCGCAGCGCGGGCAGCGCAGGGATCCGGTGTTATAGGAGTAGTCCGAGGCCGTGAGGCCACGGCTCTTCGACTCGTCGAGGTCCGCGTAGACCCGGCGCAGGTCGTCGAGGACGCCGCTGTAGGTGGCGACGGTGGACCGCACGTTGGTGCCGATGGGGGTGGCATCGACGACATTGACCTTCTCGATGCCCGACGGCTCCACCGAGTCGACGTGTACGGGCAGCGGCTCGCCGGTTGCCGCGGCCTGCAACGCCGGGACCAGGCTCTCCAAAACCATCGTGGTCTTGCCGGATCCGGACACTCCGGTGACCGCGGTGAGCCGGCCCTTGGGGATCTCGACGTCGAGGGCGTGCACCGTGTGCAGCGGGCGGGTGGCCAGGCGGATCCGGCCCCGGTCGAACAATTCCTCGGAGGTGACGCCGTCGCGCACCCGGATCGGCTCGGTGCCATCAAGGAACCCGGCAATGAGCGACGACGGGTTGCCCACCAGATCGTCCAGCGTTCCCTGCGCGAGGATGGTGCCGCCCTCAGTGCCGGATCCGGGCCCGATCTCGATGAACCAGTCCGCTTCGCGCAGGACCTGCACGTCGTGATCGACCAGCACAACGGAGTTCCCGTCGCGCAGCAGATCGCGGATGACACCGTTGAGGCCGTCGATGTTGGACGGATGTAGGCCGATGGACGGCTCGTCGAGGACGTAGAGCACCCCGGTGGTCTGGTTGCGCACTGCGCGGGACAGCGCAACGCGTTGGCGCTCACCGGTGGACAGCGTGGAACTGGGACGGTTCAATCCGAGATAGCCCAGGCCGAGTTCGATGAGCCGCTGCGCCATCTCGAGCAGCGGCTCGGTGATCGCGGTTGCCATAGCGTGCATATCGGCAGGCAAGGTATCGAGGACCGTTGGCGCCCAAGCGATCACTTCGTCGAGCGTCAATGCCGTCGCCTCGGCCAGGTTGATCCCGGTGACGCGAGGGGCCAGGGCGCGTTCACTCAGCCGGGCTCCGCGGCACGTCGGGCACGTGCCGGTGTGGATGAACTTGTTGACCCGGTTGAGACCGCCCTCGCTGGCGGCCTTGTCGAGAGCCTCCTGCACGGCCAAGCGGGCGTTTCGGTAGGTGAAGTTGACCTCGAACAGCTTCCCGCTCTTGGACGGCACCGTGATGCGATGCTTCTCCGCGGGACCGTGCAGGACGACGTCGCGTTCGTCGTTGGTGAGATCGCGGTAGGGCACGTCGGTGCGCACGCCGAGCTCGCCGACCATTTGCGGCATGACGGTCAGTCCCATCATCTTCCACGGGGCCACCGCGCCGTCGGCGATCGTCCGTGAAGGATCGGGAACTAGTAGTGCGTCGTCGATTTCGCGCACGACCCCCAGACCGCCGCAGGTCGGACATGCCCCGTCGGAATTGAAGGCCAGCGCTTCGGCGCCCGGCGGGCTGAACGTGACATAGCAGACCGGGCAGGTGAGGTCCAGGCCGGCGGCGACGTCGATTGTCGGCTCCTGACGGTGCCCGTTGGGGCAGACGTGTTCGCCCAGTCGGGAGAACAGCAGGCGCAGGACGTTGAGGAGTTCGGTCGAGGTGCCGAAGGTGCTGCGCGCACCGGGGACGCTTGGTCGTTGCCGCAGGGCCAGCGCTGCGGGGACATACCGGACACTGTCGACGGTCGCTTTGGTGGCGTGCGACATCCTGCGCCGGGTGTAGGTCGACAGCGCTTCGACGTAGCGACGGGAACCCTCGGCGTACAGGACTCCCATCGCCAAAGACGATTTGCCTGAGCCGGAAACCCCTGCGACGGCGACCATTTCGTTCAGGGGCACGTTGACGTCGATGTTCGCGAGATTGTGCACGCACGCACCACGCACCTCGATCGTCGTGGGTGCGGCCGGCCTATCGACCTCGACGCTCTTCTCACCGGACACAGTACGCACCTCTCGCGTCGGAGGAACGAAGCCTAACGGCAACCCCTGAACGATGGTGCCGCTACCGGTCCGCAAGTCGTTGCGTGAGCCACGCAATGAGGACTTCGAACTCGAAATCGAAGGCGCCGCTGGTGGTGCGTTCACTTTCACGTGTCGCGATCACCTGCCTCAAAGTCGGGAGGGACGACGCAGGCATCCCCTGTATGACCCGAAGCACTTCCAGGTTCTGCGGCTGGGAATCGGTGCTTTCCTCGGCTGTGATGTATCGCGCCGATGTCATGGCGATGTCGCAGGCGAATGTCGCTGCACGGCCCGCAGTTTGAAGGTCGAATCCGGCGTGGATCATCGTCTGGAGCACGCGCTCAAACGCCTCCAATGCCGCTGGCGCATCCAATCCGCCCAGTTCGAAATACGCGGCAGCGGTGCCGACCTCGACGAGGGTCTCACGAAGTGCATAGGCGAAGGCGTGCAGGACGATTCGCCAGTCCTCATTCGATGTCGACTCGACAACGCGAAGTCGGTCCTGGAAGCGATCCACCACTACCAACCTCAACAAGGCTGCGCGATCGTTGACGTGATAGTACAGCGACTTTCGTCCGACGCCGAGGCGATCGGCGACGGATTGCATCGTCAGCTCGTCCAGCGGCAGGGACCGCGCCGCTGAAAGGATGGCTTCCTTGCTCACCCGATTCGGTCTCCCACGACCGCGACGACCGGATAGCAGGTCATCACGCCCGACGTCATCGCAGTTCATCTCAACCAGAGTAAGTGGGCGGGGACGAAGGACCTGCTCGGACGAGCGCGCACGCAGCACAGTGATTTTTGGCCAGGTGGCTAAAAAGTTCGCCAAAACGACGTCAGGACGCGGGTCAACCATGTACGAATAGCCGTCATGAACGCAGCGAGGGACATCGGGCGGGTCGGCGGCTTGGCAGCCGCGCTTGGCATCGGGGTCACTCTCGCTTGGGGTTGCGGGCTTGCGGCGGCGGACACTGGCAGCTCCACCGGCAGTTCATCCGCGCGCGATTCCCGCGACGGTTCCTCAGACAACGGCACGACAGATGGTTCGACCGGAGATCCTGAAGCCGACGGTGTGAGGAGCGACGTACGGGCAGGCGCGCCTGTTGACGCTCCTGGCGACCGGTCCACCGGGCCCTCGACGAACCGCTCCCGTCGCGGCTCGACCGCAACCGGGGGCGCGACACGCAGCCGGTCGGCGCGGCCGGTCGCGACTGGACCAGTCGTCGGAACGCACTCCACCTCGGACGCGGACACCCGTACGGCCTCGACGCCGTCAACCCGTCAGGATGCCCTCAGCGTCAGCGACCGTGACAGTCTCGCGGGAGGCAAACTGCGGCCAGCGGAGGTGACGGCGACATCGGCCTCACAGAACACTGCGCCGACCAAGGAAGTTCGGCAATCCCGAGCACCCAGCCCGAGCGTCGTGACCAACCCACAACCGTCAGTGTCAGCGGCGGGCTCGACGTTTCTCCTGGGTACTTCGATTGCCAGTTCCGTCGATGCGCCTGCGATACCGATCCACGCCAACCCGTTGGCATGGGCGCTTTTGGGGGCCGCCGGTCGCGAGACGTTCGTCGGCGCGTCGAGCAGTAGAAAGTCGGTCGCCTACGGAACCCCGACCTTCGACACGACGAGCGTCGACATCACCGGCCGCAGTGCTACTCAGGCCGTTGACGATGGTGACAACCTGGCTGCGGCCAGCAGCGTCACGAGGAATGTGACGAATACGCTGGTGGCTTCCCAGACCGCGCAAACCTTGACTGATCTGATCGGCCACGTCGTCTACAGTCCGCTCCATACCGCCGTACAGATGTGGATCACCAGCGAAATCGGCAAACTGGTCAACGGTTTCGTCAATGCGCTGGCCGGTTCTTATGTGATCGGCAACGGCGCCCCGGGCACGGCAGAACGTCCTGATGGCGGAGCAGGCGGCTGGCTGCTCGGCGACGGTGGCGCGGGCTGGAACAGCACCCAGGCCGGGGTCGCGGGTGGTCGCGGCGGGTCCGCCGGCGTGCTGGGCGACGGTGGGGCCGGGGGACTTGGCGGGGCTGGTGCTGCCGGCGGTGCCGGCGGTGCGAGCGGGCTTCTGATGGGTATCGGCGGTCTCGGTGGAAACGGCGGCGATGGTGCTGCTGGTGCCAGGGGAGGCGCTGGCGGTTTCGGCGGAGCCGCACGCGGGCTGGCATTCGGGGTGGGTGGCCACGGCGGGGCCGGCGGTGACGGCTCGGTCGGAGGCATCGGCGGAGACGGTGGCAACGGTGCGAAACTGTTCGGAACCGGTGGTGACGGCGGCGATGCCGGCGACAGCGGAATTGGCGGCCCGGCAACCGGATTGGTCGCACTTGGAGGTGCCGGCGGGACCGCAGGATTCTTCGGCACCCACGGTGACGTCGGCGGATTTGGCACCGTCGCAGGCTCTCCGCCGGCCGCAGGCGCTGTGGACAAACTCTCCACCACCGGCACCTGGTTCACCAACAGCGACGGACAGGTCGTCCTCATGCACGGGGTGAATGTGGTGTACAAGATTGCGCCGTACGATCCAGACGCGATGGACTTCGGCGAGGACGACGCACAGTTCCTCGCCGACAATGGATTCAACGTCGTGCGGCTTGGAATCATCTGGACCGCCGTGGAACCAGAGCCCGGCATCTTCGACACGGAGTACTTGGCCGGAATCGACCGAACCGTCCAGATGCTGAGTGAGCATGGCATCTACACCGTCCTCGACATGCATCAAGATCTCTTCAGCACTGAACTACATGGTGAGGGTGCGCCGCCGTGGGCGACCTATACCGGCGGGCTGCCCAATCCTGATGTGGGCAAACTTCTGGGACAATTTGCGCTCAACTACTATCTCAACCCGGCCCAGAATCACGCGTGGGAAGCGTTCTGGGCGAATTCCGATGCACCCGACGGCGTCGGGTTGCAAAATCATTACGCGCAGAGCTGGCAAGCCGTTGCGAATTACTTCCGCAACAGCTCAGATGTCATCGGCTACAACGTCATCAACGAACCGTGGCCCGGTTTCAGCTGGCCGTTGGCGATTGCCAACGGATCCTTCTTCGGCGCTCAGCAGCTCACCCCGCTCTACAACCAGACGATCGCCGCCATTCGATCAGTGGATCCGAATACGACGGTGTTCATCTCACCGGCGAGTCCGGCGGTCGACGAGATCAGCGCCGTGTTCCTCAGGCAGCCCGTCCGTTTAGGCCCGATCTCCGATCCGAACACCGCGCTCGAATATCACGGGTACGGCGGTGTCGCAGGCCTCAGTCTGGCCAACATCGTGGGGCCGATATTGGCGGGTCGCGCCGTGCGCTACGGCGTCGACAACGACATGCCGGTGTTCATGGGTGAATTCGGCGCCACCAGCAATGCCACGGATTTGACCAACGAAGCCAAACCCAGTGACCGCCAACAGATCAGCTGGGCGAACTGGGCGTACTCCGGTGTCGGTGAGATCACCAGCAGCGCCAGCCCGAGGGATCAATCACTCGTCTACGACCCGGTGTTACCACCGGTCGGCGACAACGTGAATGCGAGCAACCTGCACGTGCTCTCCGCGCCGTACCCGCAGGTGATCTCCGGAACGCCGATGGGATGGGCGAACGGCGACGACGGCACCTTCCAGTTCGCGTACGCCACCGCAAGAGTCGACGGTAGCGGTGATTTCGCGGCCGGTTCGGAAACCACCGTATCGACACCCGTAGGGCGATACCCCGACGGGTATGACGTCGCCGTGACCGGTGGTCACATCGTCTCAGCCCCGGACAGCCCGCGGCTCGTCATCGCGTCCGATCCTGGCGCCACCACGGTACGTGTCACCGTGACGCCCCGCATCGGCCCAGCAGCTGCAAGTGCGGTGGCCTTGTGAGGGCTTGACACCGCCACAACGGTTTCCGGAGATGCGCAGTATGCGCCGCACCCATCGTCACGACGAGATGAACGCCTTGGCTCTCGACCGCCGCGGCACGGTCCCCGCACTATTGAGTTCAGGTGAAGGCTTGGACCACCTTGTGCAGGTTCGCCAGTGTCGCCCGTTGGATGTCTGGTCTGTCTGAGGGAAGGGTCAGCAGCATGCGCTGAAAGCCCATCGCGTGAAGCTCTTCGACACGACGCTTGAGCGCGTCGCCGTCATTGTCATAGTGGGCCAACGGATGCGTGATGATCGTATGGTCGAGTTCGTCGAACGACCTTCCCGCAGCCGTCATGTGGGTGCGCAGATCGGCCATCAGTCCGGGCATGGTGTCTCCCTGATCCACCGGCACCCAGCCATCGCCGTATTCGGAGATGCGTGGAAACGCGAATGCTCCAGAGGCGCCGATCAGGACCGGCAGGCGTGCACCGTTGATCGGCTTGGGGCCGCTACGCATCGGCGGAAACTTGACGAAGTCTCCGTCGAACGCGGCGATCTCGTTTCCCCAGATTTCGCGCATCGCCAAAACCTTCTCGCGCAACACCTTCCAGCGTTCTTTGAAACTCACGCCGTAGTCCGCCATTTCCTCGGCGCTCCACCCGCCGCCGACACCGACGATGACGCGTCCACCTGATATCTGATCGAGCGTCGAGATCATCTTCGCCAGCCGGATTGGGTGATGTTCGGTGAGGAGCAGCACCGACGTGCCGAGTTTCAGCGTCGTGGTCGCCGCCGCAACACTGGTCAGCGCAACCAGAGGGTCGTACATTTCTTTGAAGGCTTCGGGAACCTCCTTGTAGCTGTTCCGCTCGGACTTCATGTCGACGGGCATGTGCGAATGTTCGCCGAACCAGAGTGATTCAAAACCATTGGCTTCCAACCACGGTCCCAGCACATTGGGGGCCAGGGTGTGCTGGGTGATGGCGGTGGCGATGCCGAACCGAGGTCGATCACTGGTCATTGAGCTCTCCTACGGTGATGCGTGGGGCGGTCAGTATTGGCTGAGCATGGCCAGGACGCTGTCGTAGGAACCGTTCGCCTGTGCGTCGCGGAAGAACTTGGCGCGCTCGACGACGAGCTCCTTCGCGTCGGGCGTCTGGCGAAGCAAATCGAAGATCTCGGCGAGAAAGTCTTCCAACGGCATGGCCTGTTCATCGTCTTGTTGACCGAGCAGTGTCGTGCGCACCCCTGGCGGGATGACTTCGATGACCTGGACACCGGTATCGGCGCTGCCGAGTTGAACACGCAGACTTTCGGAGAACGAATGCACAGCCGCTTTGGTCGCGCTGTAGGTCGGGGTCGTCGGGAACGGCACAAAGCCCATCGACGAGCTGACGTTCATGATGACCGCATCCGTTTTCCCGACAAGTAGCGGGAGGAACGCATATGTCATCCGGATCGTGCCTAGCAGATTGATCGAGACGTGATCCTCGGCGACGGCTACATCGGTCGGGTCAAGGATGTTCTCCCGAAGCATGATGCCGGCGTTGTTGATCAGGACGTTGAGTTCCGGGTGGCTTGCCGCCACGATGTCGCGGGCTGCGGCTATCGAGTCGGGGTCCGCGACGTCGAGGACGACCGCGGCGATGCCTGGATGCTCGCGTGTGATCTCGTCTAGGAGCTTCTGGCGTCGGCCAGCGACAATCACCTTGTTGCCGGCGTCGTGCAGGTGTAGGGCCAGGCCCAGCCCGATCCCGGAGGTGCCGCCAGTGATCAGGATCGTGTTTCCGGTCGTCTTCATGGATTCTCTTGCTTCGTCGTCGTCTCGGGCCGGTGTGGCCCGCAGCCGCGACCGTAGAACACCACGAGAAACTGTGGGCAGGACCGCTCATCCATGGATTGGTGATCCCTGTAACGCATCAGCCCGGCCGCACGTCTGAACAACCAACCGCACGTTTCGCCGCCGCTATGTGCCCTGGGCAGTACCGTCGAGCCCGCGCGAGCGGGAATCGGCGGCCTATGGATTGTCCACCCAAATGCGGAGACAATGGGGCCATGGATAGCAAGGCCCTATCGGAATTCCTGCGTCACCGGCGTGAGATGCTGCGCCCGCGCGACGTCGGGCTGGTCGAAGGGCCCCGGAGGCGAACGCAGGGACTGCGCCGCGAGGAGGTCGCTCAGCTCGCCGGCATGTCCACTGACTACTACGCCCGGCTTGAGCAGCGGCGAGCTCCCCAACCCTCGGTGCAGATCACCACCGCGCTTGCGCGGGCGTTGCGGCTGACCCTCGACGAGCGGGACCATCTGTTCGTCCTCATTGGTCACAACGCTCCGGCCCGATTCCACACTTCCGACCACGTCAGCCCGACGCTGATGCGAGTCTTGGATCGTCTGCACGACTGCCCGGCCTTCGTGCATACCGATCTCGTCGAGACCCTCGCGATGAATCCCCTGGCTGTCGCGCTGCTCGGGGATCAGACGCGCCACACCGGCCTTTCTCGCAGCGGCTTCTACCGGTGGTTCATAGACCCGACAGAGCGTCTGCGATATCCCGAGGAAACCTACGAAAGCCACGGCCGCGCCCACGCCGCGCGCCTGCGGGCGGCTCTGACAGCCGGTAGCGACACCGCCCGTGCCGCCCGGATTCTTGCTGCACTTGAGGAACGGAGTCCAGAGTTCGCTCGCATTTGGCGACTGCAGGAAGTCGCGCAGCGGTATGAGGACTGCAAGACCATCGTCCATCCCGAGCTTGGCCCCATCGACGTCGATGCCCAAGTGCTCTTCACCGAGAACCGCGCACAGGCTTTGGTGGTGCTGACCACCCGCCCCGGCACCGAAAGTGCCGGCAAGCTGGAGCTGCTCAACACAATCGGTGACCGGCAACTCACCCGCTGACAGGAGCCTGGAAGAAGGCCGCTTCACGCCCGGGCGATGCGGTGTTGTCGGCGAACAAGTTTCGTTGTGGCCACGCGGCCAGGCGATCAATAGTCTTTCAGCACAAGATGTTTGGCTGTATCGGGATGGTCTGGGCGGGGCCGTTTCTGTCGAGCGCGTGCGCGCCGATGCGGACCCGGTAGTCACCATCGGCCACCCGGAAGACGCCCTCGTCATCGTCCCACCGAGCGAGAAGACGGGATTCGAGGTGCATTTCGACGGAGCGACGCTCGCCGGGTTCGAGATGGAGGCGTGCGAACGCGGCTAGCCGGGGGACGAAGTCCGCTGGGTCATTGCCCTCGCCGCGGCTGACATACACCTGGATAACGGTCGCGCCGGCGCGGTCACCGGTGTTGGTGACGGTGACGTCGACTCGGACATCGGTTCCGCTGACGGTGACCGCAAGGTCGCTGACGTTGAATGTGGTGTAAGACAACCCCCATCCGAACGGAAAGGCCGGTTCAAGTTTTTGGCGGTCGAACCATCGGTAGCCGACGTCGCTGCCCTCGATGTCGTAGGACACTTTGAAGATTTCCCCGACGCGTGCCTCACCGGGATTCGATGTGGTCGTTGTGGGGTCGACCTGCCGCGGTCGCGGAGTCTGCGCTACGGACTGAGGGAATGTGACCGGTAGGCGCCCGGAGGGGTTCACGCGACCGAACAACACCCCGGCGATGGCTGGGCCCCCACCGGAGCCGGGATAGAACGCTGCAAGCACTGCCGGGACATGCGCCGCCCAGGACGTGTCCACCGGACCTCCGGATTCGAGGATGACGACCGTGCGCGGATTCGCGCTGGCCACCGCTTCGATCAACTGGGGTTGATTGTCGGGCAATTCCAACCCTTGGGCGTCTACACCTTCGCTGCGCCATTCGTCGGCGATGATGATCACCAGATCGGCGTCGCGCGCCGCGGCAGCGGCGGCTTGATGGTCGCTGCCGTCGAGGAAGTCGACACGCCGCGCCTGGGCCTCTGCGCGGATGGCCAACAGCGGCGAGGACGGGTGGTAGACCTTGCTCATCGGCACTCCCATGACCGCCGCGCCGTCGGTGCTCAGACTGCCGATCGGGGTGACCGAGGAGGATCCGCCGCCCGATAGGACACCGGCATCGGCGTGTTGGCCGATAACCAGGATTCGGCCGAGACCGCGCGCTGCGGGAAGCAGTCCCTCGTCATTCTTCAGCAGGACGAGGCCGCGCTCCGCGGCGCGCTGGGCGATCAGATCGTCGGCGTTGTAGTCCACGGCCCCACGTGGTACCGGTGGAGCATCGATGATGCCCAGCCGGAAGAGCACGCGCAGTTGTCGGTGCACCATGTCATCGATGCGGTCCTCGCGGATGCGGCCGTGGCGCACCGCGTCGCGCAGTGGTGCGCCGAAGTAGGGCTGCGGGTCCAGGTTCGCACCGGACTGCACGTCGAGTCCTGCCAGGACAGCGTCTTCGGTGCTGTGGGTCGCTCCCCAGTCCGACATCACCCATCCGTCGAATCGCCACTCACCCTTGAGGATGTCGTGGAGCAGGTGCGCGTTCTCGCTCGCATACTGACCGTTGACGAGGTTGTAACCGGTCATGACCGCTCCTGGGCGTCCAGTCTCGATCGCGATCTGGAACGCCAGCAGGTCGGATTCGCGCATGGCCGGCTCACTGATCTGAGAGTCGGCCATCACGCGGCCGGTTTCCTGGCCGTTCAGCGCGAAGTGTTTCACCGTCGACACCACGCCCTGGGATTGAATGCCCGCGATGGAGGCACCGACCAGAAGGCCGGTCAGAAGTGGGTCTTCGGAGACGTACTCGAAGTTGCGCCCGCCGGTGGCTTCCCGCACGAGGTTGGCCCCGCCTGCGAGTTGGACGGCAAAGCCTTTGGCCCTAGCTTGCCGTCCGACCATCGCGCCGGTTTCGCTGGCGGTCTGCATGTCGAACGTGGCGCCGAGCAGCAGTGAGGACGGCAACGCCGTCGCGTTGTCTCCTGCGCGGACATCACCGATGTTGCCGACGCCAAGACTGGCGTCAGCCTGCTGAATTGCGGGGATGCCCAGCCGGGGGATCGCGGGGTAGTAGGCGGCAGAGCCGATCGCTCCCAGTGGCACCTCTGATCGCCCGGGTATCGGCAAGGCCATCGGCGCGGACAGCCAGGAGAACTTCTCGTCCTCGGTCATCGCAGCGACCACGAGCGCTGCGCGCTCGTCCGGAGAGCGCCGCACATCCTGCCATGGGTATCCCGACATGTTGCTCATCTGGCTGAACAACTCCTTCGATGTGGCGGAAGGTCTGATTGTCAGCTGCATTGTCGCACGGCGTCTTTGAAGGTCGCGCCTGCGATGTCCTGCTGTCGCAGTTGTGCACGTCGGCGGAGTAGCGGTGCGGGACATCCAGGGCACCGTCGTCGAGGTCTGTCGGAAGCGCAGGCTCACAGGCCGACGAGTGGGGTGTTGGGACTGCGCCAGGATTGGTTGACTCTTTGATGTGCATCGAGCACTGGGCGGTTTCAGGGTCGTAAGTACTTAACCGAGCGGGACCGCAGGCGTCGTGGGTTAGCCTCAGGCCATGTCAGCTGGAGGGCGGTACCCCAAGGGGGAGGCCAAACGCGCCGAGATCAAGTCCGTCGCACTAGCGGTCCTCGAACGCGAGGGAGAGGCGGGCGCGTCGATGAGGGTAATCGCTAAGGAAGCCAACCTGAGCCTCGCCGGTCTGATGCACTACTTCCCGACCCGCGATGTACTGCTCACCGAGCTTCAGCGCGACGGTGACGCCAAACTCGAAGAGTGGTACCGGGACTCGGCAGCCGATATCGACCCCGGTGAGGCACTGGCCCAAGTGATGGCGGACAAGGCCAGCAAGCCAGGATCAGGGACCGTCTATCTGTCATTGGCGGCGGCCGCTGCAGTCGATCCATCTCATCCGGCTGCGGCGTATCTGCGGGAGCGGTACGACAACATCCGCGGCGTTGTCGCGGAGTACATCAGGCAGCGGCAGGCTGCGGGATCCATACCTCCGCATGTCGATGCCGATTTCGCCGCCACCGCACTGATATCCGCGGCCGACGGCATCCAGATCCAATGGATGTCCGACCCGTCCATCGACATGGGCGCTCACGTACGTGCGGTGTGGCACCGACTGCTTGCCTAGACAAAACCGTTCAGTGTATGGTTTTGGGGTGAAGTCGATCAAAGTCTTCTTGGTGCTTGCTTCTGCCCTCACCTTCGGTCTGTCTGCATGTAGTTCGCCGGAGGGCGGGGCTGTCGGCGGCGCACGGGGGGATCGCGGCTTCTACTGGGGGACCGCGACCGCGGGGTATCAGGTGGAAGGGGAGGCGCCCGACAGCAATTGGCGCCGATTTGTCGACCGTTCCGTGGGCAAGCCAGCTCAAGGCGATCCCCTCGGTACCGGCCCGGTTGAGCCGTACCGCAATGCCGTTGATTTCCGGCACCGCTACCACGAAGACATTGCCAACGCACATGCCATGGGCATCAACACTTTCCGGTTCGGAGTGGAATGGGCGCGGGTGATGCCCGAGCCTGGAAAGTGGGATGAGCGGGAGCTTGCCTACTACGACGATGTGATGGCGACGCTGCGCAAGTACGGCATGACGCCGATGATCACGTTGATGCACTGGGTGTATCCCGGATGGGTCGCCGACGGTGGCGGGTTTGCGAACAACGTGGGGCTGTTCGAAGATTTCGCTCGGGCGATCACCAAACGCTATGCGGGACAAGGTGTGCTGTGGGTGAGCATCAACGAACCAGTGTTCTTCGCAGCGATGGAGGTGCGGACCGGCGCGATTCAACGCGGCGAATTCGACAAGTTCCTCGATCGGGTGGCTGAGGCGCACCGGGGAGTGTACCGCGCGGCCCACGACGCCGATCCAGACGCCAAAGTCACGACCAACGAGGCGTATATTGCGCCCGACGTTTTGGCGCAGCTCACCGGCCCCGAAGTCAAGGGCAGTGAGGGATCGTTCTTCGATCGTGTCAAAGATAGTCTCGACTACCTGGGGTTCGACTATTACACCGGAACTGCGCAGGACAATCCGGCATCGGCCCAGGGCCCGATCGAGCGATGGAACATCAAACTGCAGCCCGAGGACATCTACTACGTGGCACGCCATTACGCGCAGCGCTATCCGGGTCTGCCCATCTACGTCGTTGAGAACGGGATGGTCACCGACAACGGCAAACCGCGGGCCGATGGTGTGACCCGCTCGCAGTACCTCTCCGACACCGTGTTCTGGTTGCAGCGGGCCAAAGCCGACGGTATCCCGATCATCGGATACAACTACTGGTCGCTGGTCGACAACTACGAATGGGGAAGCTACCGGCCACGATTCGGCCTGTACACCGTCGACGCATTGCGGGATCCGGCATTGAAGCGCATGCCTACCGATGCCGCGCAAACCTACAACCAGATCACCCGCGACGGTGGTACCGTCCCGGGATACCGACCGGTGATTCCCGCGGCGCATTGCTCGACAACCGTTGGTCAGGACAGTTGCGCACCGCTGAATCCCAACGGACCGGTCGCTGTGCTGCGGTGAGAGAAGCCACCTCCATAGCCACCGATTCCATGACGCTCGGTCCATGTGAGTGGGGTGGCGCCGGACATTCACCCGCTAAGCGGTGGGGTGATCAAGATTCGTCGTTTGATCACTGAGTCGCACGATGATGGGGGCGGACACTCGTGAGGCCAGTTGAAGCGAGGCGACGTCTTCCGGATCCATTCGGGACAGTAGTTCTGCGAGGCGTTTGCGTATGCCCTCTTGTCGCTGCCGGACGATCTCCCGTCCGGCGGGTGTGATGGCGACCAACCACGCTCGTTTGTCGTTTGGATCAGTCGATCGGCTGACGATGCCACGGCGCTCGAAGCGCTGGACGAACTGGGTCATCGAGGGTTGGCTGACGCCGGCCGCTTTCGCCAACGCGGTGAGGCGGGTCGGGCCCTCCTCATGTAGCCGAAACAGCACGTCAGACGCTGTTAGGCTCAGTTCTCGGTCTACGAGTTCCCGAATCATGAACAGAGCGGAGCCCTGTAGCGCTTCGGCGATCGTGTGCACGGTGTCCTTGGATGGACGCATTCGTCCAATATAGAACTGAGGTCAGTCGCGGATGGAACGTTACCGAGTCCGCTTCTGCCGACTTGAGCATTGAGCCGAGACCCGATGATCCTGCATTACAGCCGAAGTGGTGTCTAGTGCCAGTCCCAGACGGACATGTCGTTGGCGGGGTAGTTCTGGCAGATGTCGGTGGTGTGGGCGGCGACGCCTTTGTTGTTGAAGAACAGTTTGGCCCAGTTGGGCCAGCGCCAGGCCATGTTTTCGTAGAAGGCGTTGGTGGCGGT
>NZ_JBFUFU010000016.1:0-93407 GCF_056403275.1 Mycobacterium sp. P2_H7
ACGGTGGTGTGTTGGCCGTGGGGGCGGCGGGCGACGTCGGCGTCCCAGCCGGCGTCGACGAGGCTCATGAACGCATCCACATTGGTGGGGAACGGAACGTCACCCTGGTGGTCGGCGATCAGTTTGTCGCGGTGGGATTGGTGTGCGGCGTCGAATTGCGCGGCGTCGATGCGGGGCAGCCGGATCCGGTAGGTGGTGTAGTTGTCTTCGACGGTCTTGCTGAATTCCGGCCCCCGTTCGGGCCGGGATGGTTGTTCGGGTTTCGGGGCGAGACTGATCGCTTTGATCAGTTGGGTGACGGTTGCGGATTCGGCGAGTTCGGCGTAGTGCTCATCGGAGCCGTCGGCGCCGCGTTCGGCGATGACCCCGACCTGATCCAGTGACAACCGGCCGTCCCGTAACCCGTCGGTGCAACGCGGCAGTTCGTCGAGTCGTCGGGCGATGGCGACCATGGTCTCGGCGTTACGTGTGGAGACCCCGGTTTTCCAGGCCACCAGTGCCGGCACCGATTTGGCGCCGGTCATACCGGCCAGGTCCTCGCGTTCCAACTGGGCGACGATCGCCACGATCTTGCCGTCGATGGCATTGCGTTGCCCGCACAACTCGCTGAGCTCCCCGAACAGCACCTCAAGGCGCTCTTTGGGAGCCAAAGACGCTGCCGCGGTGGACATGACAACATCCTTGCAGAGGCCACCGACAAGTCCGGATCGGCGGAGGTTAGCCCTAGCCGTCCAGCCGCTCGCTCAGCATGTCGGCCAGCCCGCGGATCGTGGTGATCTCCGTAGCTCGGACCCGAATCCCCGTCGCGGCCTCCAGCCGGGTGATCAGTTCGAGGGCCCCGAGGGAGTCGATCCCGCATTCCGGCAGCGGCCGGTCCGCGTCGATGTTGCGGTGCACCACGGCACTGACCTGATCGGTGATCAGCGCTCGCAGGCGCGGCGACCATTCCGGGCGGGGGAGAGCCGCCAGCTCCGCGCGCAGTCGCGTGGCGTCCGCCGACTTTCGCCGCGATGCGCGTACCGCCGCGCCGAACGGCGAGCGCGCGGCCACTGCCGCCAGCCACGCGGCATCGTTTGGGGCACAGGCACTGTACGCGCGATCGTGGCGCAGAAACTCGTCGAGCACCGAGGCGTCGAGCGCGTCGTCCTGCGCAGCGACCGTGAGGCCGGGCAATCCTGAGTTCCGGCGCCACCACGCGAAGCCCGCCAACCAACTTGAGGCCGCGGCGGCCGCGGACTGACCGGGTGCGCCGGTCAGTGCGGCCGTCGAGGAGAACATGCAGAACCAGTCCAGCGGTTGCCCGGTGCTGGCCGCGTGCAGGTTCCACGCGCCCTGCACCGTCGAGGCCCAGACCCGGTCAAGCTCCGTGGCATCCGGCGTCTCCGCGTGCAGCACCCCGCGCAGCGGATGGCCGGCGGCGCACGCACTACCGACGAGCTGCTCGGCGACGTCGTCCTCCCCGGCATCGGCGCACTCGACCACCACATCGGTACCGGTCGCGCGGAGGGCCTCGATCCGTTCGAGCGATTGCGGCGAAAGTGTTGTCGGAGAACACAAGACGATCCGTCCGGCCCCGGCGGCGGCCAGCCATTCCACGAAAAGCAGTCCCGCCGGCCCACCCGTGACGAGGTAGGCGCCATCGGCCCGGCAAGGCCGCACCTGCTCCGGTGGAACGACCGCGCGGACGGTGCCGGTGGACGGGATGTCGAGAACGAGCCTGCCTGCGCGTTCGGCAGTGACGACGTCGATGGCGTCGGCGAGGGGATGAGCGGTGTACTCCGGGAGCGGCAGGACGCCGTCGGCCAGCTGCCGGTACAGCGTCGTCAGCAGATGGTGCACCCGCACCGGATGACTGTCGGCCAGCCGCACCAGGTCGAGGGTGCTGACGGTCTGGTTGGGTTGGACGGCCCACTGCCGGACCTCGTCCCGCCGGCCGATATCGATGAAGCGGCCGCCGGGGGCGAGTACCTCAAAAGCGGTGCGGTCGAGCGAGTTGAGCACGACGTCGACCCCATACCCGTCCGTGTCGGCACGGATCAGCGCCGCGAAATCCGCGCTCCGCGAGTCGTACACGTGCTGGATACCCATGTCGCGCAGCAATTCTCGGCGGGACTCACTGCCCGCCGTGGCGAAGATCTCCGCGCCGACGGACCGGGCGATGGCGATCGCCGCTTGTCCCACGCCGCCGGCCGCGGAGTGGATCAGCACCTTATCGCCGGCAGCGAGCCCAGCCAGGCCATGCAGGGCGACGACGCCCGCGGTGGCCGCCGCCGCGGCGTGCCGGTCGGAGACCTGTGCGGGCAGCGGGACAGCCAACCGGGCATCGCAGGTGACGAACGTCCCCCAGGAACCGCCGGCGCAGATCCCGGCGACCCGGTCACCGACGCGATGGTCGGTGACCCCCGGCCCCACCGAGGTCACCACACCGGCGAAGTCGGTGCCCAGCTGCGCAGCCGCGCCCTCGGCGAACACAGCCCGCACGTCGGCGACATTGACACCCGCTGCCCGCACCGCCACCTCGATCTGGCCCGGTCCCGGTGGGATGCGCGGGACCTGAACGACTTCCACCGCACCCGGCGCCCGCACCTGCACGCGCAAGCCGTCGTGCCGGGGATCGAGGAGGGCGGTCCGTCGTTCCTCGGGTCGTAGCGGCGCCGGCGTCAGGCGCGCGGTGTACCACTGACCGCTACGCCACGCGGTGACGTCCTCGTCGGAACCGGAAAGCAGTTGCCGGGCGACACCCGTGGTCGACCCGCCGGCATCGAGGTCCACATGCACGGCTTGCAGTCCGGGATGCTCACCGCCGAGCGCCCGGAGCAACCCCCCGATGCCCGCATGGCTCAGATCTGGCCGCTCGCCGTCGAGCACCGCCTGCGCGGAGCGGGTCATCACGTACAGCCGCGGCGTCTCACCGGTCAACGCCACCACTTCGCCGATGATCTCCAGCAGTTTCCGGGCGGCCTCGAGCCCGGAGAGGTCCGGCTCCAGCAGAACCACCACGGCGGCGAGTTCTCCGCCGCGTGCCTCATGGTGCAAGGCATCGGCTGACCACGAGGTACTCATGCAGTGTGCGCCAAGGCTTTCGAGGTCTTCGCCGAGCCTCTCACCGTCACCGATGAGCAGCCACCGTCCGGGATCAGCTCGTGGGACGTCGGGCACCGCACGTGGTCGCCAGTCGATGGTCAACAACCGGTCGTCCACGGCGGGGTTCGCGGCGAAGTGCACGCCCCGCACCTCGAGCAACACCGCACCGTCCTGATCGAGAACGTCGAGATCGGCTTCCACCTCACCGGAGGACGAGGCAGTGACGCGGGTGCGGCAGTACCGGGCGGCCTGGATGGGACCGTATGCGCGCAGCAGTCGAATGGCGTTGGATGACTGATGTTCTGCCACCGCGCGGAAACATGCTTCCAGCACGGTGTGGAGGGTCCCCCCGGCGGGGATATCGATGGTTTCGGATTCCCCGATAGCGGCCGTCGGGCGGTTGGTCTCCGGCGCGCGGAGTACCGCCGACGCGTAACGGCCCCGCCCGGTACTCACCACGAAATCGAACGGCCCTGGCCTGTCACCCGTCGCTGAAGCGGTGATGACGGTGTCCGCGTCGCCATCCCAGCCGCCGCGCAACGCGATGTCCCGGACCTCGACGGCGTCGCCGAACACGGTGTGTCCGGCCGCCAACGCCATCTCGCAGCAGACGGCACCGGACAGTGCCGGCCCGGAACCCGATTGTGCCTGCCACACATGATGTTCGGGGTCCTCGGGCAGAAGCACGTGCACCCCGAGCAGGGGGTGCGCCGCCACGGTGTGACCAACGGGGGCGTCGTCGCGCGCCTCCTCCGACGGAGGCTGTGGGTGGGCCGAGGTCGGTAGCGGCGCGTCCACCAAGGTCCCGGACGGGTGGCGCACCGCGAAATCGACTGCGGCGCCCGCGCAGTACAGCGAACCGACGAATTCGGGTAAGGCGGAATCGGGTGAGACACGCAGGATGGCCGGCGTGATGCCGAGACTGCGGGCGGTCTGTTCGACAGCCTCGGTGAGCAGACGGTCGGGCACCACCTCGGCGAAGACCCGGTGGCCGTCTTCCAGCGCGGCTCGCACCGCGGCGGAGAACCGAGCCATCTTGCGTAGGTTCGCCACCCAGTAACGGGCATCGCAGGCCGGGCGGTCCCGGGGGTCGAACGAGGTGGCCGTGTAGAACGGCACCTGCGGTGTCATCGGGTTCAGCCCGGACAGGGCGGAGGTGAACTCCGAGACGATCGAATCGACCTGCGGGGAGTGCACGGCCACCACGCCGGGGATTTCCCGGGCCGGTACCTCGCGTTGCTCCCAGCCACCGATCAGGTCGCGTACCACCGCCGCCGACCCGGCGACCACGGCGGACCCGGGCGACGGCACGGCCGCGACCACGACCTCGTTCCGGCCGCGCATCGCCAACTCCGAAAGAAGTTGCTGGGCAGGGAGTTCCACCGCGGCCACGGCACCGTCGGAGGGGGCGACGCGGGCGAGCAGATTCGCGCGGCTGCACACCACGCGCAGCCCGTCCTCCAGGGACAGTGCGCCGGCGACCACCGCCGCCGCGGTCTCGCCGAGCGAGTATCCGATGACCGCACCCGGCCGGGCACCGTGCTCCCGCAGTGCGGCGGCCAGGGCCACCTGCATGGTGAACAGCGTCGCATGGGCGTGCCTGATGTCAGATTCGTTGTCCGGCAACGTCAGTGCCTCGGTCACGGAGAAACCGCACTCGCGCAGGATGACCGGCTCGGCCAGCGCCACGGTGGCCGCGAAGGCCGGCTCGTTCGCCAGCAGCTCGGCGGCCGCCCCGGGCCGCTGCGGCACCTGGCCGGCGAACACCCAGACCGGGCCGTGGTCGTCGCCGCCGACGGCGGCTTCGAATACAGTCTCGGTGCCGGCGACCCCGCGCAACGCGTCGCCGAGTTCGGTTCGGGTGTCTGCGATGACGGCGGTGCGGACCGGGCGATGCCCGCGACGGCGCGCCAACGTGTACGCGAGGTCGGGCAACGACACATCCTGGTGTGTCTGCACCCAGTCCGCGAGACGGCCTGCCGTGCTGTGCAACCCGGTGGAGGACGTGGCGGACAGCGCGAACAGCAGTGGTCCAGATGCAGGCGCCGGCACTTCAACTTGTTGCGGCGCCCGCTCCACGACGCAGCACACCCGGGTGCCCGATTCACTCACCGCGGACACCGCCGCCCGGTGCAGCTCACTGCCCGCCCACTGCCCATGTCGGACGGCGAGGATCACCGTCATCAACCCGAGCACACCCGTCTCCGTCATCCCGATGGACGAGGGATCAACACCGGCCCTGGCCAACGCCTTTCGGTACACCGCGGCCTCGTCGTCACGACCCGCGGCGGTGCCCCGAACCACGGACAGGACCCGGTCGCCGTCGCGCAGCGCATCCGGCAGCCGTTTGAGCAGGACCATGGCGGTGCCCTCGCCGGCCAGGGCGAGGTCACTCTCGCCACTGTCGAGGCTGCCGCAGGCCAGGTGCACGGCGAGCAGGCCGGTATCGACGGTGAGCGCCGGCCCGTGCGTGCGTAGCGCGTCGGCGATCTGGTCCGCCGCCATGACGGCGAAAACCGAGGTGGGTGAGGTGGCCAGCGAGTCCGGCGAGATGCCGGCGTGCTCAACGGCCTCGCAGGCCGTCTCCACCGGCCATGGGTGCTGCGGCGAGGACTCGATGTCGAACCCGGCACCGTCGTCGAGCGCATCCCACAGGCGCTCAGGGGAATCGATGTCCCCGGGAAACCGGCACGCCATTCCGATCACGGCCACCGCCGTACCGCCGACGGGATCGAACGAGACCATTGCACCCCTACAGAACAGGTCAAGGCACGGCACGCTGCCCCGCCGCTCACGATAGACCACCCAGCTAACTCCGAACGCGGGTATCGGGACCAGCCGCCCGCAGTAGTGTGAGCTACGTGATTGAGGCTTCCATCCCGGCCGTCCTGCGTGAGCGCGCCAGTCTGCAGCCGGACGACGTAGCGGTCACCTACATCGACTACGACCGCGACTGGGACGGTGAAACCCTGTCGCTCACCTGGATGCAGCTGTACCGGCGGGCATCGGCTGTGGCGCAGGCACTGTCGGCGAACGGCTTCGCGGGGGACCGCGCGGTGGTCTCGGCGCCCCAAGGACTGGACTACCTCGTGGCGTTCCTCGGGGCACTGCTGGCCGGGCGGATCGCGGTTCCCCTCTCGGTCCCGCTCGGCGGCGCGACCGACGAGCGGGTCGCCTCGGTGCTGCGGGACGCGCAGCCCGCCGCCGTCCTCACCACCTCCGCGGTCGCAGGCGTGGTCGGCGAGCACCTGGGGCCGGCCGCCGAGCACGGCGCCCTGCTGATCGAGGTCGATCTGCTGGGCGAAGGTGCGCCCTTCGGCGAGGACGCCGAGTTCGGGGACAGCCGGAGCACGGCCTACCTGCAGTACACGTCGGGATCCACCCGGCAGCCCGCCGGGGTGATGATGTCGCACCAGAACGTGCTCGCGAATTTCGAGCAGCTGATGGCCGGTTACTTCGCCGACCACGGGAAGTTCCCGCCCCCGGACACCACCATCGTGTCCTGGCTGCCCTTCTACCACGACATGGGACTGGTGTTGGGGGTGTGCGCGCCGGTTCTGCTGGGGTTGCGCACGGTGCTGACCAGTCCGGTCGCGTTCCTGACCCGGCCGGCCCGGTGGATGCAGCTGCTGGGCAGCCACCCGCACGCCTACACGGCGGGACCGAACTTCGCGTTCGAGTTGGTGGCCCGCAAGACCACCGACGAGGACATGGCCGGGCTGGACCTGGCGGGCGTGCTGAACATCGTCACCGGCAGTGAGCGCGTGCATCCGGCCACCCTGCGCCGCTTCACCCAGCGGTTCGCCCGGTTCAACCTGCACGAGTCGGTGATCCGGCCGTCCTACGGCCTGGCCGAGGCGACGGTCTACGTTGCCACCCGGGCGCCCGGCGACGCGCCCGCGATCGGGCACTTCGATCCGGAGAAGCTGTCCGAGGGGCAGGCGACGCCGCTCCCGGGCGGGCGGGGCACCCCGCTGATCAGTTACGGCCGGCCGGAGGCCCCGCTGGTACGCATCGTCGATCCCGACACCCGCACCGAGTGCGCGGCGGGCACCACCGGCGAGATCTGGGTGCACGGCGACAACGTCGCCGAAGGGTATTGGGGCAACCCGGAAAAGACCGGGAGCACGTTCGGGGGCGTGCTGGCCGACCCGCCCGCCGGCACACCCGACGGGCCCTGGCTGCGCACCGGCGATCTCGGCTTCCTCTTCGAGGATGAGCTGTACATCGTCGGGCGCATCAAGGATCTGCTGATCGTGCGAGGGCGCAACCACTCGCCCGACGACATCGAGGCGACCATCCAGGAGATCACCGGCGGCCGGGTCGCCGCGATCGCGGTGCCCGACGGCCAGACCGAGAAGCTCGTGACGGTCATCGAGCAGAAGCGGCGCGGCGCATCCGAGGAAGAGGTGGCGGCCAATCTGGCCGCCGTGCGCGGCGAGGTGGCCTCGGCGGTGTTCACCGCGCACGGACTGTCCATCGCCGATCTGGTGCTGGTGTCACCGGGCTCCATCCCGATCACCACCAGCGGCAAGATCCGGCGGGCGTCGTGCGCGGACCAGTACCGGCTCGGCGAGTTCGCCCGGCTGGACGCCTGAATCCGCTGTGCTGCAACTTGTTCGGTGATTGACGGGAAAGGGAACGTTGTCGGCGATGTGGAGTTCGGTGGCGGTGCTGGCGCTTCCGATCGCGCTGGACCCCGTGCGTCTGGGTGTCAACCTCCTGTTGATCTCCCGCCCGCGCCCCGCGCAGAACCTGCTGGTGTACTGGATCGGCTGTGTCACCGCGAGCATTCTGCTGCTGGTGGTACCGCTGCTGGTGCTGCACAACACGGCGGCCTTCGCGTCGTTCGTGCACGATCTGGCCAACCCGCAGACCACCGCCAGCGTGACGGTCCGGCGTATCGAGGTCGGGGTGGGCGTCCTGATCCTGGCGATCGCGGCAGCGACGGGGCTACGGGCGGTGAAACGACGACCGGCCGTCCGCGCTGACGCCGAAAAAGGCTCGGAACCAACGGATTCCGACGATCCATCTCCCATCGCACGGTTGTTGAACCGCGGCCGGGATGCACCGGCGGGGGGCGGCTCCGCGGTCCAGCGGCTGCTTGGGCGTGCCCATCGGGCCTGGGAGAGCGGCGCGCTGTGGGTGGCGGCGGTGATCGGCTTCTGGGCGGGACCCAACCTTTCGCTGGTGACGTTCTCGCTGGCGACCATCCTGGCCTCTGGTGCGGCGTTCGGCGCCCAGATCGGTGCGGCGATCGTCTTCATCGTCGTCAGCCTGGCGGTGGTGGAGATCGTGCTGATCTGCAACCTGGTGGCCCCGGCCAGGACGCAGGCCGCGCTGCGCCGGGTGCACGACTGGGTGGGCGGCTATCGGATCCAGATCGTGGTGGCAATCCTGACGCTGGTCGGCCTGGCATTCGTGGCGCAGGGCCTCGGCCTGCTCTGAGGGGCCAGCGGCGGTCCTCGAAATGGGATGTGTGAACTACCTTACTCACGGGTAATAAGACCGTCATGGTCACATGTGAGCCCCGAGGGGAGTCGCGCTGATGGTCTCTGCACTGCGCCAACTGACCCGGTGGAGCATCAGGCCGGCGAAGAACGTCGACACCGCCATCAGCCCGAAAATGAATGTGGTCCGCGGGCTGACCGCCCGCGCCACAACACCGTTGCTTCCCGACGACTACCTCAAGATGCTGAACCCGCTGTGGTCGGCCCGCGAGTTGCGCGGGGAGGTCATCTCGGTGCAGCGCGAGACCGAGGACACCGCGACGGTGACGATCAAGCCGGGCTGGGGATTCTCCGCCGACTACCAGCCGGGTCAGTACGTCGGCATCGGTCTGCGAGTGCAAGGCCGCTGGCACTGGCGGTCGTATTCGCTGACGTCGGTGCCGCAGCGCGGCGCCAAGCACATCACCATCACCGTCAAAGCGACCCCCGAGGGATTCCTGTCGTCCCATCTGGTGAACGGCGTCGAACCGGGCACCATCGTCCGGCTGGCGAAACCCAAGGGTGATTTCGCCTTACCCGATCCGCCGCCGCCGAGCATCCTGTTCATCAGCGCCGGTAGCGGCATCACCCCCGTCATCGCCATGCTGAGGTCGCTGACGGCCCGTGGGCAGCAGCCCGACGTCGTGCATGTGCACTCCGCGCCGTCGGAGGAGTCGGTCATCTTCCGCGACGAGTTGCGCGCCCTCGAAGAGCGTCACCCGAGTTACCGGTTGCATCTCCAGCTCACCGAGACGGCCGGGCACATGGACTTCACGAAGCTGGATGCGGCGGTCCCGGACTGGACGCAGCGGTCCGCCTGGGCGTGCGGCCCGGCGCAGATGCTCGACGACGTCGAGAAGGCCTTCCACCAGGTGGGCCTGGACGACGCGCTGCACGTCGAGCGGTTCACCATCGACCGGACCGACAAGGGCGGTGAGGGTGGCACCGTCACCTTCGCGATCTCCGGCAAGTCCGTCGAGATAGACGGCGCCACATCGCTTCTCGAAGCGGGTGAGCGGGTCGGCATCCAGATGCCGTTCGGCTGCCGGATGGGTATCTGTCAGACATGCGTGCTGCCCTTGGAGGAGGGGCACGTACGCGATTTCCGCTCGGGGACCGAGCACGGCGCGGGGGACAGGATCAACACCTGCGTCTCCACCGCCTCCGGCAACTGCACGCTCAAGGTCTAGGGGGACCGTCATGGCCATCACCGACATCAAGCAATACGCCCATCTGACACCGGACGATGTGGAAGCGTTTGCCCGCGAACTGGATACGATCCGGTCCGATATCGAGGAGTCCCGCGGTGAGCGCGACGCCCGCTACATCCGGCGGGCCATCCAGTTCCAGCGCGGCCTGGTCGTCGGCGCCCGTGTCCTGCTGTTCGCCAGCCACCACAAGGTGGCCCGCCGGGCAGGCATCGCGATGCTGGGCACGGCGAAGATCATCGAGAACATGGAACTGGGGCACAACATCACCCACGGTCAGTGGGACTGGATGAACGATCCGGAGATCCACTCGACCGAGTGGGAGTGGGACACCACCTCCCCGACCGAGCACTGGAAGAAGTCGCACAACTTCATCCACCACAAGTACACAAACGTCGTCGGCCTCGACGACGACATCGGTTACGGGATCATGCGACTCACGCGCGACCAGCGCTGGGAGCGGTGGATGATCGGCAATCCGATCTACAACGTGCTGCTGGGCACCTTCTTCGAGTGGGGTGTCGCCGCACACGGTTTGGAGACCGCGAAGGTCCGCGCGAAGGAGAAGTCCTGGGCCGAGGTCAGAAAAGACCTCCGCGTGATCGGCAAGAAGGTGGGCAAGCAGGTCGGTAAGGACTACATCGTCTTTCCCGCGCTGGCAGGCAAGAACTGGAAGAGCACGCTTAAGGCCAACGCGATCGCGAACCTGATCCGCAACTACTGGTCCTACGCAGTGATCTTCTGCGGTCACTTCCCCGATGGCGCAGAGAAATTCACCCGGGAAGAATTCGAGAACGAGACCCCGGCCGAATGGTATCTACGCCAGCTGCTGGGCTCGGCGAACTTCCGGGCCGGCCCGGTGACGGCCTTCATGAGCGGAAACCTGTGCTACCAGATCGAGCACCACCTGTTCCCCGATCTGCCGAGCAACCGGTACGCCGAAATCAGTGTGCGGGTGCGCGCACTGTGCGAGAAATACGATCTGCCCTATACGACGGGTTCGCTTCCGCGACAGTACTTCCAGTCGTTCTGGACCATCTTCAAGCTCGCATTTCCGGACAAGCTCCTCAAGGCGACCTCCGATGACGCCCCGGAGACCAACTCGGAGTTGAAGTTCCGGATCCGCGCCGGGATGCGGGAGAGCTTCGGTGTCGACCCGGCCACCGGGCGGCGTCGGGGGCTGCGGACGGCGATCCGTGAACTGGAGACCGCCGCGATGGCTACCGGCTAGTGCAGCGGTGAGCCGGCGATCGGTTCGAGGGTGACCGTGTGCACCGACGTGATCAGGGCGGTGTCGAAAACGGCGCGATCGTCGGCGAAGTCGGTGCTGTTGCGGTAGTCCTCGGCGAGACGTTGCGGATCCGCGCCGTCGCGATAGCCGATCAGCGCAATGACACGGTGACCATCAGGGGCGGTATCGGTCCACACGCCGTGCACGGTGATGCCGTACTTGCCCAGGCTCACGATATGTCGCGGCCAGAATTCCGAGGTGTACTGCCGCCGCGCCGCTTCGTTCGCCAGCGAATAGGTCCGTAGTTCGAGCACCGCGCGTCCACCTGGGCCACTCAGCGCGGCTCGGTGCCCTTCAGCAGGAACCTGGCCGCCGCGAACGACTGCGCTGCGCCCTTGAAATCGTCGGTCAGCCGGCCGAACGCGCTGAACGGGGAGGCCAGACTCAGCGTCGAGCAGTTCGTGGTCAAGTTGTCGAGATGCACCGTCAGCTGGCGCAGCGTCGAGGTCAGTGAACGATCGGGCGTCGGCAGGGAGGTACGGATGCGCTGGTTGATGCCCGCGACGTCCTGGCACACGGTGTGCATGCCGGCGAAGTCCCCACGGGTGATGGTCGCCATCAACCGGTCGGACGCCGCCGCCAGCGAACTCAGCGGCTGGCCGTGCTGCTGCCGCCAGGCCAGCATGGGCTTGTTGCTGTACAACCGCACTCGGTCGGCGCTCTGGGCGCGGGCCGCGACTTCGGACGCCGATACGGTCGGCGCGGGCGCGGTGCCGCGCGCCACGTCGGTGTGGAGCGCACCGTCGGCTCCCACCATGCCGAGAGCAAGCACCAAGATCACCACAAGCCGGTGGAAGGGTTTCAAAGTGTGAGCTCGCATACTTTTTCGGGGCGGAAATGATTCGGAGGGGACTCTATCCCACCGCAGGTCGGTGAGGTGGTGTTCTTACGCGGCCGACATTTGAGGTGGTGACACCACATTTCCGGCGCGGGAAACCCTGCGGTGGAAGTTGAGGGTTGATGACCCCTTGGTAGCGAACACTTTTCGCACCCGCGAGTGGTTGCTGTCGTTTGTGTGCATCGGCAAACCGCGCATTCTGTGCAGTTTTGAGCTCTGGACCCCGATTTGCCGGTGGATCTGTCCAGCATCGATTCGAACCGACGGAGCGTGCGGTCGCGATTGGCACTCATTGTGTTGCGACACTATGTTTTTGGGCGTGATGTCCTCAGCTGCCGGCGTGGTCGCTCGGTGGGTCGCGCCGTTCCTGACGGTGGCAGCCATCGCGGGGGTGGCTTTCGTGGCCGCCCCGGTGCAGACCCCCGCCATCCGTCTGGTCGACGATGCCAACCCGCTGAACGGACTGCCGTTCTACGTCAATCCCGGCTCGGCGGCCATGCGCGCCGCGCAGAGCGCGGACCCGCCGAGTCCGCAGTTGAACACCATCGCCAACACCCCGCAGGGGTACTGGATGGACCGGCTGTCCACCCCGGCCGTCGACGCCGCCTACATCGGCGCCGCGCAGGCGGCAGGCACCAGGCCGGTGCTCGCGCTCTACGGCATCCCGCACCGCGACTGCGGCAACTTCTCCGCGGGCGGGTTCTCCTCCGCGGACGCCTACCGGGGCTGGATCGACGGCGTTGCCGCCGCCATCGGAGGCGGTCCGGCCGCGGTCATCCTCGAACCCGATGCGCTGGCCATGGCGGACTGCCTGTCGGCCGGCCAGCGTCAGGAACGTCTGGACCTGGTCCGCTACGGCGTCGACACCCTGACCCGAAATCCCGCGACCGCCGTCTACGTCGACGCCGGCCATTCTCGATGGACCAGCGTCGACAAGATGGCGGGCATGCTCAACGAGGTCGGCGTGGCGAAGGCGCGCGGGTTCAGCCTCAACACCGCGAACTTCTTCACCACCGAGGAGGAGATCGGCTACGGCGAGGCGATCTCCGGACTCACCAACGGCGCGCACTACGTGGTCGACACCTCGCGCAACGGCGTCGGGCCCGTCGACAGCGACTCGTGGTGCAACCCCGCAGGCCGGGCCTTGGGCACCCCACCCACCACCGCCACCGCCGGGGCGCATGCGGATGCCTACCTGTGGGTGAAGCGGCCGGGAGAGTCCGATGGATCGTGCGGCCGCGGTGACCCCGGTGCGGGACGTTTCATGAGCCAGTACGCCATCGACCTGGCCAGTAAGGCTGGTCTGTAGGCCGGCGCCGGTCGTCGCGCGAAGGTGCGACGATGAAGACATGACCGCAACGCTCGTCGCCGCCAACGTGGCGGGCGGCTACGCCCATCGCACCCTGTTCGAGGGCCTCGACGTGACGGTGGCGCCCGGCGACGTGATAGGTGTGGTCGGCGCCAACGGTGCGGGTAAGAGCACCCTGCTGCGCATCCTGGCCGGGGACCTGGCTCCGCTGGAAGGCACGGTCAGTTACGCGCCGGCCGACGCCTTCATCGGATGGCTGCCGCAGGAACACGAACGGGTGCCCGGCGAGACCGTGGCCGGCTACATCGCCCGCCGCACCGGATGCGCGCAAGCAACCGTTGCCATGGACACGGCGGCAGAGGCGCTGTCCGACGCAGACCAGGCGGCGACCGATGCGTATTCCGCCGCGCTGGATCATTGGCTTGCCACCGGCGCAGCCGATCTCGACGAACGGCTGCCCGCGGTGCTCGCCGATCTCGGCTTCGACGCCCTCTCCGCGCCGCCGGACACGACGCTGATGACGTCCCTGTCCGGTGGGCAGGCGGCCCGCGTCGGGTTGGCGGCGCTCGTGTTGTCCCGCTTCGACATCGTCCTGCTCGACGAGCCCACCAATGACCTGGACCTCGACGGACTCGCCCGCCTTGAGCGTTTCGTCCAGGAGTTGCGCGGCGGCGTCGTGCTGGTGAGCCATGACCGGGAGTTCTTGGCCCGCAGCGTGACTCGCGTCCTGGAGCTGGACCTGGCGCAGCACACCAACACCGTCTTCGGTGGCGGGTATGAAAGTTATCTGGCCGAGCGCGCGGTGAACCGTCGCCACAAGCGCGAGCAGTACGAGGAGTTCGCCGACAAGAAAGCCGACCTGGTGGCGCGGGCCCGCACCCAGCGCGAGTGGTCCAGCCAGGGCGTCCGCAACGCGATGCGCAAGGCTCCCGACAACGACAAGAACCGGCGCCGAGCGCAATCCGAGTCCAGCGAGAAGCAGGCCCAGAAGGTGCGTCAGATGGAGAGCCGGATCGCCCGCCTGGAGGAGGTCGAGGAGCCCCGCAAGGAATGGACCCTGCAGTTCACCATCGGCGCGGCGCCGCGGTCCAGTTCGGTGGTGGCGACACTCGGCGAAGCGGTGGTGCGCCACGATGAGTTCGTCCTGGGTCCGGTGTCACTGCAAGTCGACGCGGGCGAGCGGATCGGTATCACCGGCCCGAATGGCGCGGGCAAATCGACCTTGTTGCGGTTGCTGCTGGGACGGCTGCAGCCCGACGAGGGCCGGGCCAGCCTGGGCGCCAACATCGCCATCGGGGAGATCGATCAGGCGCGAGCCGAATTCACCGGGGCCGCAAGGCTTATCGATCGTTTCGAGCAGCAGGTGCCGTCCTGGTCGACGGCCGACGTGCGGACCCTGCTCGCCAAGTTCGGGCTGGGTTCCGACCACGTCGAGCGCGCGGTCGACGGACTCTCGCCGGGGGAACGCACCCGCGCCGGCCTCGCGTTGCTGCAGGCGCGCGGGGTGAACGTGCTGGTCCTCGACGAACCGACCAACCATCTGGACCTCGCGGCCATCGAGCAGCTCGAGCAGGCGCTCGAAACCTATGACGGCGCACTGCTGTTGGTGACGCACGACCGCCGGATGCTGGAGAACGTCCGACTCGACCGGACCTGGCACGTCGAGGCAGGGCGCGTCATCGAGGTGTAGACGGAGAAGTTTCCGCGATCACCGTCGCGCCGAACTCCTCGATCGCATCGGGTGGCGCCGAGTCCGAGAACCACACGTAGAACCGTTGCGCGCCTCGGGATGCCAGCGCGTCGAAGTGCGCAATCAGATGCTCGGCGTCCCCACTGACCAGGCCGGGGCCCAGGTGTCCCCAATGCCGGCGGCTGGTCTCGGCCACCTTCTCCGGGTCGGCACCGCGGCGTGCGAAACCGACCATCTGTTGTACCGACGCCCGCGCGGACCCGATGGCGGGCAGGAACTCCGGTAAGCGATCCACCATCGTCGCCGGGAGATTCCACCAGTCCGCGTGCCGCCGAACGACATCCAGCGTCCGTGGCCCAGAGCCGCCGATGACGATCGGGATCGGCGAGGAAGGCTGGGGTGCCTGGGTGCGCTCGGTCGGACCTGCGGATCCCCAGTACTCCTTGAGCAGGCCCAGGCTGCGGTCGAGTTGCTCGACGCGGTAGGCCGCATCGCCACCGAGCAGCCCGAATCTGGCGAGTTCCTTGGGCATCGAGCCCGATCCGAGGCCGAGTTCGAAACGGCCACCGGATGCCTCGGCCAACGTCACGGCCTGCTTCGCGAGGACGGCGGGGTGCCGCAGGGCGTCACAGAGCACCAGATGGCCGATCGTGATCCGTTCGGTCTTGGCGGCGACCCAGGTGGCCAGGCTCATGGCTTCCCACACCGGGATGTCGGGCAGGCCCGGCGTCTCCAGGTGATCGAAGAACGCGACGCCGTCGAAGCCGGCATTCTCGGCCGCCTGCGCCCGCACCACGAAATCGCCCACCGGCAGGCGGTATTGCGACATGTAGAGAAACCACTCGGTCATCAGCATCCCGTCGTCGAGGTCGTTGCGAGGAATTCGGTGGACCGTGCCAGCAGCGACGCCAGCACGGGCGCCATGGCTTCGATGTCGCGGTCGGGAGTGTGCCGCCGGCGGTTGTGCTTGATGATCAACCCCCAGGTGGCGGTGGACTTGAAGCACGCCAAGGCCTGGAACCAATTCAGTTGAGGCACCGGATGTCCGAGCGTGCGCGCGTAGATGTCGGCCAGCTCGCCCGGCGCGGGCGTGGTGCCCGTATAGGGCGTGTCACGCTGGTAGGTGGCGAGGTCGGCGTTGATCAGAAACCAGCCGACGTCCACCCGCGGGTCGCCGATCGACCAGATCTCCCAATCGATCACCGCGGTGATCGAACGATCGACGGCCAGCAGGTTGCCCAGCCGGAAGTCTCCGTGCAGCACCGCGGGTGGCATCGCCTGCGGCACCGACGCCCGCAACGCGTGGCCGACGTCGACCCATCCCGCGACGAGCGCGGGATCGATGGTCTCCAGCGATCGGCACCAGCGTTCGACCTCGTCGACGGGGGAGCCGACCGGTTCGGCGTCCAGGCCGACCGATCCCGGCCCCAGCGTGTGCAGCCGGGCCAGTACCGCTGCCGCCTCACGCAGCCGGTCGGCCATCACCGCGGGAGCTGCAGGGCTGGGGGTGCGATCGAACAACGGCTCGGCGGATTCGCCGTCGAGGAACGACATCACGAACAGCGGCGGCGAACCGTTGTCCTCGAACAGGATTCGGGGTACCGGAACATCGGAGGTGCCGAGGGCGGCGATCATCCGGGCCTGGCGCAGGACGTCGCGGTGCAGGATCGGTGCGACGCCGGGCGGTGCCACCTTGACGACCACCGGCCGCCCGTCGTGCACGCCGCGCAACGTCACGCTGGACGCCCCACCGGGTAGCGGCCGGATCCCGGTGACACCCAGCGCCGAGAGCCGCCGGTCGAGGTCGTCGAACTGCACCGCCGTCAGTGCAGCCATCCGACTTCCCGGAGGAACGGCTGGGTGTGCGCGATGCGGCCGGTCAGGGTCTTCGGGTCGCCCGTACACAATCGGAACACGGTCTCGGTGATGAGCTCGATGTCCTCGGTGTCGGTCTTGGCCAGGTCGAGCGTTCCGGCGCCGGGGGTGGCCACGGGGTTCGATGGCGCCGCGGCGTTTACGGCGATGCCATCGGAATACAGTTCGGCGGCCAGGCTTTTCGTCAGCCGGTTCAGGCCGGCCTTGACGGTGCCGTAAATCCCGAAGCCGGCTTCGGTGTCGAACTGCGAGAACGGCGGTCCGTCGGGCAGGTCCCCGCCCACCGAGGTCAGGTTCAGCACCCAGCCGCTGCCACGTTCCCGCATCGCCGGAATGGCCAGCTGGGTCAGGTGCAGCGGCGCGATCAGGTGCATCTCGACCATCAGCCGGGCCCGTTTCTCGGGGAAGCCGTCCAGCGGTCGCAGGAAGGTGACCGCGGCATTGTTGACCAGGATGTCGGGGGCGCCGAGCGTCCCCACCACCTCGGCGAACAGGCGCTCGCGGTCCTCCGAGCTGGACAGGTCGGCCTGCACGGCCAGCGCGGTGCCACCGGACTCGATGATCTGCTCGCAGGTTTCCCGCAGGGAGCCTTGATATTTCGGATCGGGCTCCATGGTCCGCGCGGTGATCGCGACGTCCGCCCCCTCGGCGGCGAATCGCTGCGCGATCGCCTTGCCCAGGCCCCGGCTGGCGCCGGTGACCAGTGCGACCCTGCCTGCACACTGTCCTGCCATGTCTGTCTCCTAGCTGCGTGGGATGCCGGCGAGCCGGTCGGCGAACTTGGCCTCGGCCGCAGCCCGCAGCCGCAGCAGATGCTCCGACGGGAACTGGTCGGGCGCGGGTGCGACGTCCTTGAGCAGTTGGCGCGCCAGCGTCACCTTGTGTACCTCGGTGGGGCCGTCCGCGAGCCCGAGCACGAAGGACTCCGTCAGGTGCTGGACGAATGGCATCTCGTGCGACGTGCCGAGGGAGCCGTGGATCTGCAGCGCGCGCGCCGACACGTCGTGCAGCACCTTCTGCATCATCGCCTTGACCGCGGAGATGTCGGCGCGCACCGCGTTGTAGTCATTGAATTTGTCGATTTTCCAGGCGGTTTGGAGTGTCAGCAGCCGGAAGGCCTCGATCTCCATCCAGGAGTCGGCGATCATCTCCTGGACCAGCTGCTTCTTGGCGAGCATCTCGCCCTGGGTGTAGCGGGAGACGGCCCGCTCGCAGATCATGTCGTAGATCCGGCGCACCAGGCCGACGGTGCGCATGGCGTGGTGGATGCGGCCACCGCCGAGTCTGGTCTGGGCGACGACGAACGCCCCGCCGCGAGGACCGAGCATGTGATCCTCGGGTACCCGGACGTTCTCGTACCGGACATAGCCCTCGCGGCCACCGCCGTCGATCGGCTGGTAGCCCAGCCCCACGTCGCGCAGCACGTTGATGCCCGGCGTCTCGCCCGGCACCACGAACATCGAATGCCGCTGGTACGGAGGCGCATCGGGATCGGTCACCGCCATCACGATGAGGAACGACGCCGACGAGGCGAACGACGAATACCACTTCTCGCCGTTGATCACCCAGTGCTTGCCGTGCTGTACTGCGCTGGTGGTGAACACCTTCGGGTCCGCGCCGCCCTGGGGCTCTGTCATGGAGAAGCAGGAGATGATCCGGTTGTCGAGCAGCGGCTCCAGGTAGCGTTCCTTGAGTTCCGGGGTGCCGTAATGCGCGAGGATCTCACTGTTACCGGAATCGGGTGCGTGAGAACCGAAGACGATGGGGGCGCATTCGGAGCGGCCCAGTATCTCGTTGAGCAGGGCGAGCTTCATCTGACCGTAGCCGGGGCCACCGAGATGCGGACCCAGGTGGGTGGCCCACAGCCCACGCTCCTTGACGATCTTCTGCAGGGGCGGGATCAGGGCCTGGCGCACCGGGTCGGTCAGGTCGTGCGACTCCTTGACGACATAGTCGATCGGCTCGCATTCGGTGCGCACGAATTCGTCGACCCACTCCAGCTGTTGCGCCCATTCGGGATCGGTCGAGAAGTCCCACGACATTTCTAGTTCCTCTCGCGTGCTGCGTCGGCGTGACTGAGCACCTGGTTGCGGTTCTCGAGTTCGGTTGCGGCATCCAGGGATGCGTCGGTATTGGCCTGGAGCGCACGCTTGGTCAGCTGGACCCCCAGTGCCGACAGGCCGGCCACGCCGGCCGCCAGGGCGACGGCGCGGTGTTCGAGTTGGTCCGGCTCGGTCAGTTCACTCACCAGCCCGCGCCGGTCCGCCTCCACCGCCGACACCGTGCGTCCGGTGAGCATCCAGTCCGCGGCGACGCTGGTGCCGACGATGCGGGGCAGGTGGTAGCTCATGCCCATTTCGCCGCCGGAGAGTCCGAGCAGGATGGCGCCGTTCCCGAACGATGCTGCGGTCGAGCAGATTCGGATGTCGGATGCCAGGCACAGGGCGAAGCCGGCGCCGACGCACGGCCCGTTGACGGCGGCGATGACGGGCTGCGGCAGTGCGCGGATCGCTTCGGGCAGCGCGACCATCGACTCCTGGAAGCGCAGCCGATCGACGGCGGGGTCGGTGGCCGTCGGTATCCCGTCGCCGAAGTTGCGCGTGTCCAGTCCGGAGCAGAATCCGCGGCCGCTGCCGGTCAGCACGACGGCTCGCACGTCGGTCGACGTCGCCAGGTCGGTCAGCGTCCGGATCAGTTCGTCCCGCATCGTCTGGTTGATGGCGTTGAGCCGTTCGGGCCGATCGAGGCGCAGCACGACGACGCCGGGTGCCGGTGTCTCGATCGAGATGGTCTGTGGCACGGTCACACCCGCTCGATGATCGTGGCGGTGCCCATGCCGCCGCCGGTACACATGGTGACAAGTCCGGTGCTCAGGTCTCGGCGCTCCAGTTCGTCGAGCACCGTACCGATCAACATGGCGCCCGTCGCGCCGATCGGGTGTCCGAGTGCGATGGCTCCGCCGTTGACGTTCACCACATCCGGGTCGAGGTGCAGGTCGCGGATCGTCTTCATGGGCACGGCGGCGAACGCCTCGTTGATCTCCCACAGGTCGATGTCGCCGGGGCTCATGCCGGCCCTGGCCAGGGCGCGTTCGGCTGCCGGAGCCGGTGCGGTCAGCATGATGATCGGTTCGGAACCGACGGCGGCGGTGGCCCGAACCCGGGCGCGGGGCGTGACGCCGTGTGCCTGCACCCAGGCATCCGAGGCGATCAGGGCGGCGGCCGCGCCGTCGACCACGCCGGAGGAGTTGCCCGCGTGGTGCACGTGGTCGATCGCGGTGATGCCGGGGTAGCGGGCCAGGCAGATCTCGTCATAGCTGCGGGACTCACCCTCGGCGCGGTCGGCGCCGAGCGCGGTGAAGGCGGGCCGGAGCTTGGCCAGCGCGTCGGGCGTGGTGCCGGGGCGGGGGTGTTCGTCGCGGTCGCATACCACGGTGCCGTCGGCGTCGGTGACGGCAACCAACGATCTGGTGAACCGGCCCTCGGCGATCGCGGTGCCGGCCCGCTGTTGGCTCTGTGCGGCGTACTCATCCACCGCGGTACGGGTGAAGCCCTCCAAGGTGGCGATCAGGTCCGCCGAAACACCCTGCGGCACGGTGGGGTAGCGGGCCCGCAGCGCGGGATTGCCACCGTCGATGGTCACCGAACCCGCGGTCAGGTTCCATCGGGACATCGACTCCACACCACCGCCGATCACCAGATCCTGTGCCCCGCTGCCGACCCCCGTCGCCGCCACGGTGATGGCCTGCTGGCCGGAGCCGCAGAACCTGTTCAGCGTCATGCCGGGCACGGTCTCGGGCCAGTCGGCCAGCAAGACCGAGAGCCGGGCGATGTCGTCGCCGTGGTCGCCGGCCAGCAGGCCGTTACCGGCGATCACGTCGTCCACTTCGACAGGGTCGAAGCCGTGCCGCGCGACGAGTGCCTGCAGGCATTGGGCGAACAATGCCTGCGGGTGGATGCCGTGCAGTCCGCCGTCGGCGCGGCCGCGGCCCCGCGGTGTTCGCACGACATCCAGGATCCACGCGGAATCCGCCATCGTCAGCACCTTCTCTTCTGAATTTGTCCGCCGTCGTCCACTGCACGTTAGAACATTGCGGCATAACCTACTCCCGAACGGGAAAAAACATTAGGGTGGGCTGATGAACGCAGTGCCGCCCGCCCGCCAACGGGGCAGGCCCCGGCAGATCAGCCGTGAGCGCATCGTGTCGGCAGCCAGGGAACTGCCGCCGGAGGCGCTCACCATGCAGGCGGTGGCCGACGCCCTGGGCGTGGACCCCAAGGCGCTGAACTATCACGTCGGTGACCGTGAGGGTCTGCGCGAGCTGGTGGCGCTCGACGTCTTCGAATCGGAGCTGCGCCGCGTCTCGTTGCCCGCCGACGGCGACTGGCGGGTGGTGGTCGGCTCCTATGCCTGCGCGTTGCGCGACGCGTTCATCGAGCTCGGCGTGCTGGCCACCTCGTTCCACCTTCCGGCGGCCAGCGGGCTGGGCGCGCTGGCACCCGTCGAATGCGTGCTGCAGGTGTTGGTGGACGCCGGCTTCGGCATCGATCAGGCGGGCCGGGCGCTGACACTGATCACCGAGACCGCATACGCCGCGGGCCGCTCGGCGGTGCTGGCGGCGCAGAACCGGGTGCACCCGAACGTCCCCGAGGTGGTGGGCGCACTGCAGCGCGCGGGGGAGACCGATTTCCCGATCCTGCGCCAGGTGGTGGCCTCCGGTGCAAGTGCCGACGGAGGCCAGCTCGACTTCAATCTGGCCGTCATCATCGCCGGGCTGGAGCGTGCGCTGGACAGTGGGGCGCGGTGAAGGTGCAGCCGGCCGCGTTCCTGCGGACCACCCTCCCGTTGGGCATCGAGCTGCTCGAGCAGTACGACTCCGGGCGCTACCACTCGATCTGGCTGCCCGACCACATGGTCAGCTTCTGGCCGGATTCGATCTGGACGCCCGAATTCACCGACTTGGCAACTGTTTCCCCGTCACCGCACCGCCACCTCGACGGCATGGCCGTGGCGGCGGCGGCCGCGGTACTCACCCACCGGACGCCGATCGTCACCACGGTGGTGGACACGGTGCGCAGGCACCCCGCGATGCTGGCCCAGACGGCGCTGACGCTGGATCACCTGTCCCGTGGGCGGTTCGTCCTCGGGCTCGGGTCGGGCGAACTGGAGAACACCGTCCCCTACGGCTTCGACTTCGACAAGCCGGTCGCCCGATTCGAGGAAGCCCTCACCGTCATCCGATTGCTCTGGCACAGCGACGGTCCCGTCGACTTCGACGGCCGGTTCTATCACCTGGAGCATGCCCGCCTCGACGCCGAACCCTACGGCGACACGAGCCCGCCGATCTGGATCGGGGCGGCCGGGCCGCGGATGCTCGGCATCACCGGCAGGCACGCCGACGGGTGGTGGCCCAACGGCGCGTACACCCCGCAGGACTACGCCGCGAAGCTGACGGTGGTCCGCGACGCCGCCGAGCGGGCCGGCCGGGACCCGTCGGCGATCGTCCCCGCCGTCACCCAGATCTGCCTCATCGGCGACGAGGACGAACTGGCACAGATGCTCGCGACCCCGCTGGTAAAGGCGATCATCCTGCTGGTCACCGCCGAGGACCTGCGCAGGTTCGGCCATCAGCATCCGATGGGGCCGACCTGGCGCGGCATCATGGACTTCGATCCGGTGCGGTTGTCCCGGGAGCAGATCATCGCGTTCTGTGATCGGGTCGATACCCGCGCGATCCGGGACATCTTCCCGTGCGGCACCCCGAAACAGGTGGCGCACAAGGTGAAGGACTTCTGCGATGCCGGGATGCGGGTGTTCAAGATCATGGACTACGGCGGCATGGCCGGCCTGGAGTTCGCGTCGCGGTCGGCGGCAAAGGTACGTGAAACGGAGGACGAAGTGCTCAAGCTGGTCGGTGCGGTGGCCCATGACTGACACCACGCTGGACGCCGGTGCGTTGCTCGCCGACGCGCAGGCCCGGACCGGCCTGACCGACTGGGGTGACCCCACGCTGCCGGAACGCTTCGGTGCGGTGGTCGAACTCCTCACCGCCGCAGGCATGGACGACGCGGGCCGCCGGCACGCCGCGCAGGTCTGCGGTGAGCTGTTGACCTCGCGATTGGAATTCTTCGAAGATCGGCGCCGATACCCGGTGGCCGACGAGGTGATCTCGGCACCGATGTTCGTGACCGGCGAACCCCGCACCGGAACGACGTTGATGCATGCGCTGATGTCGGTGGACCCCGACGCCCGGGCGCTGCGGTTCTGGGAGGTGATGTACCCGTCCGGGCCACCGGGATTGGCCGACGCCGCCGATCCGAGACGAGCCCGCGCCGACCAGGATTGGCGGGAGATCAACGCCAAACTGCCGAAATGGCTGCACTCACACCCGTACAACGACATGCTCGGCGACGGCCTGCCCGAAGACGAACGCACCTGGGCCTTCGACTTCCGGGTGATGACCCCGACGGCCTGGTGGCGGGTGCCATTGCCGCCGGTGGTGCAGGGCCTCCCCGTCGACCCCGCGGCCCAGTACCGCCTGCACCGGATGATGCTGCAGCAGTTCCAGCTCGGCCGGCCGTCGAAGTACTGGGTGCTCAAGGGTTTCCACGGATTCCGGCTGAAGGAGTTCTTCGATGCCTACCCGGATGCCACCCTGGTCTGGTTGCACCGGGATCCGGTGCAGGTGGCCGCGTCGCGGACCATGATGATGGCCGACATCACCGAGGGTATCGCCGGTCCGGTCGACCTGTCGGCGGCGGCGAAACTGCACCTGGAGTTGACCAGGGCCGGCATCGCCAACACGATGTCCAACCCGTTCACCGACGACCCGCGGATACTGCACGTGCGCTACGCGGACTTCGTGGCCGACCAGATCGCTACCGTGGCAGAGTATTACGCCTTCAGTGGCCGGGAGTTGACCCCGCAGGCCGAAGCGGCGATGCGCAGTTACCTGGCGAACAACAAGGGTGACCGGCACGGGAAATTCCGGTACTCGACGACCGTGCTGACCGATATCGGGGAGGACCTCGACGCCCTGCACGAGGAATTCCGGCCGTTCCGCGAGCGGTTCGGCGTCGAGATCGAGAACCGGGCCTAGCCGTGCATCCCCGCGTCAGCGTGCACCAGGTTGCGTTCGCACACGAGAACGTGACGGTCTTCGCCGCGCACTGCCGCGCGCTCGGGGTCGGGCACCTGACGCTGGCCACGCCGCTGCTACCGCACGGCGGCGTGGACGATATCCGCCGATCGATCGCCGCCGGCGGTCCCCGGGTGGCGAACCTCAACCATCCGTTCGCCACGTATCCTGATCTGGATGCCGACCCCGGCGAGGCCACGGCAAAGCTGTTGCAGGCCATCGACATCGGCGCCCAGTTGGGTGCGGACACCATCTACCTGCTGACCGGCGGCCGGGGCTCGCTCACCTGGGAGCAGGCGGCCCAGCGGTTCGCCGAACTCGTCGCCCCGTGCCAGACCGTCGCGGCGGCGGCCGGGGTGCGCCTGCTTGTCGAGAACGCATCGGCATTCAACGCGGACATCCACATCGCGCACACGCTGGCGGACACGTTGCGCCTGGCCGATATCGCGGGCGTCGGGGTCTGTCTGGAACTGCACGCCTGCTGGATGGAGGCGGATTTGCCGCAGCTGATCGAGCGCGCCATGCCGATCACCGGGCTGGTGCAGGTCAGCGACTACGTGCTGGGCGACCGCAGCGCACCGTGCCGTGCCGTGCCCGGTGACGGCGCCATCCCCCTGCAACGGCTGCTCGGGGAGATCCTGGCCGCCGGCTACGACGGCCTCTTCGACCTGGAGTTGGTCGGCCCGCGGATCGACACCGAAGGAGCGGCCGCCGCGACCACCCGTGGTGCCCGACGACTTTCCCAACTTCTCACCACCTTGGGGGCCTGACGATGGCGTATGGGGACGGGCCCGCGGACGACGCGCTGCGTGCCGCGTGGCGGCAGTTCTGCGAACAGTTGGCCGCAGCCGGTGACCAGGTGTTCAAGGAGGCCAACCCGAGTGCGCCGCTCATGCGGGCCGACGCGTTCCGATTCCTCACCCAGAACCTGGGCCAGGCGTTCGATCTCGCTCTGGAGACCAAGGATCCGGCGTTCCCGCAGCTGCACCCGCTCTGCACGCCGACCCGCAAACTGGGCGGCGACGTCGCCGATTTCACCTACCGGCAGGCCTGGATCGACGGCGCGCACACCTACCGGATCACCGGTGAGCGTGGTACCGCGCGCTGGCTCAACATCACCGTGCAGGGACCCCGTCCGGTCACCATCCCCGGCACCGACTGGCCGTCGCTGCACGAACCCTTCGGGGACATCCCCGAGACCAACATCTTCGGCCACCAATTGGACACCGAGAACGGCCATTTCGAGCTGTACATCGGCGGGGCGGAGCGACCGGGCAACTGGCTGCCCACCACCCCGGGGAGCCGGAAACTGTTCATCCGGGAGGCGTTCGACGACTGGTTCGAGACGCCGACCACGTTGTCCATCGAACGTCTCGGGATGGACGGGCCTCGGCCGGTCCCCACGTCCGGCGACATGGTCGAGGCGATGCGATGGGCGGGCGACTTCCTCACCGGCGCGATGCGTGACTGGCCGGAGCATTCCTGGAATTATTCAGGGGGAGTGTGTGATCCGGCATATCTCAACCAGTTCCCGCCCGACAAGGTCGCCGACACGGAGTCCGACGCCAAACGTGGGCGGATGGCCGCACACATGGTGTGGGCCCTGGAACCCGACGAGGCGCTGATCGTCGAGATGGACCAGCACGACGGGTTCTGGATCTTCGGCATGGGCGGAGTGTTCGCCGGCAGCATGGACTTCCTCTACCGCCCGGTGAGTTACACCCCGGCGCGCACCGCCGTCGACGGTGACGGCGTCGTGCGGCTGGTGCTGGCGCATGACGACCCCGGTGTGCACAATTGGCTCGATACGCAGCGGATGTCGAACGGGAACCTGACCTACCGGAATCTGCTGAGCCAGAACCCGGCCGCGTTGCGTACCCGGCTGGTGAAACGTGCGGAGCTCCAGGAGGCGCTACCGCCGGATACCGCGACGACGACCGGGGATGAACGCGTCCGGCAATTGCACGACCGCTACCACAGCGTCAAGCTGCGCTACGGAATCTAGGGTTCAGTCGGCGAGCTGTTCGGCGCGGTGGCTGTCGACCGCGAAGAGGACCAGGCTGGCGATGAACCCGGTGGCGGCGGCCACCGCCAGGATCACCGCGGTGGCGGTATGTCCGCCGAGGGCCAGCGCCAGAGATCCTGTGATCGCGATCAGGGCCGCGAAGTTGAGGAGAAGCCCGATGGTGGCGGGCGCGTCGTCGCGCGTCTCCGAGGTGACCAGTGTGCTCATGGCGGACCAATTACCCATTACTGCGGGGCGGAAAACCTCGTCAGCCCTCGGACCGCAAGTGGTAGAGCCGCTCGGCATAGGCCAGGTCATCGCGCCACAGCCGGGCGGCGGCCGCCCTCATCACGGGTCGGACCAACGGGGCCACCACCGCTGACTTGGCGAAGTGCTTGCGGTCCGAGTGCGCGATCACCGCTTCGAGCACCGCCGTCCGGGGGCGCCCGTCGGGACCCGGGCCCACCGGTGTCGCGTGCGTCTCGACCACGCTGCCCACCCCTTCGCCGTCGACGATGTGCATGACCACGGTGCGGGGCTCGGGAGCGGTGAACTCGGCCACCACCGGCACCCCGAGGCGACCCACCTTGAACGTCACGGTGACGACGAAGCGGTCCGCCTCCGGACTCAGATCATCGACCGCGGGCGGGGAATCCTGCACGTCGAGTGAGGTGAACGAGTATGGATGGAACCACGCGCCGTGCCAGGGGTCGAGGCGGTTCGCCACGATGTCCGCCGGTTCGCACACACCCTCCAGGGTGGCGACCGCGGCCAACTGTGGTGCCGGAGGTCGCCGCGGCAGGATCGGGGCGTCGGTGGGGGTCTCCCCGCCAACCGCGTCGAGGCGCACCCAGCTCAGTACCCCGTCGTCGAAGGCGGGCAGCGGTCGCCAGGTCCCGTGCCGCCCTCCATCGAGCCGAAGCCCGTGCCACGGGCAGATCAGCGCGCCGCAGTCCACCGGGGACGTCGCCAGATCGGCACCGAGGTGCGGGCAGGCGCGCGGCCCGGCCAGCAGTTGTCCGTCCGCACCCCGCCAGGCCACGATGGGCACGCCCGCGACTCGGGTCCCGAACGGGCTGTTCCGGATGCGCGCGCTGTCGGCGAAGGCGTACCAGTTGCCGCTGGGCCTGCGCAGCGTGCGGCGCAACGCGGCCGCGATGACCGCCGGACTCGCGTCGCCGTACGTCGGGCGCTGCGCCGTCCAGCGCGACGCCGGCAGCCACGTGAACGGAAATACCCCGCTCACCGGCGCGACCCCTGAGCGCGGGTGGCGAGGCGGCGCAGGATGCCGGACCGTCCGCGGGTGGGGACGGTGTGCAGGTCGTGGCCGGCCAGACCGAACGTCGCGAGCAGCAGGTTGGCCGCCAGCCATCCGGTGGTGGCCGCGCGTTCCATCAACGCCACCGGGAGGTCGACCCGAATACCGTCGCCCGCCAGCATGATCCGCGGGTCGGGGGTCGACACCGTGGGGCGGTGCGCGAAATCACCTGGCGCGAAACGCGGGCAGTCCTGTTTGCGCAACAGGCGTTCGTCCACGATAGAAGCGGCCGCCGTCTCCGGATAGAGGTCATGCATCCGGTCCACCAGTGCGGCGCGGACCGCGGTGTCGGATTCGGTCACCGAGTAGGCGTGCAGTTCGACCACCGACCCTCCGGTTCGCGCGGCCCACTGGGCGGCCTCACGCTCGTAGCGTTCCAGCACGCTGATGTTGTCCAGCGGCGCACGGCCGCCGGTGCCGACGAACGGCGCCCGGTCCGGCCGCACCGGGCGATCCAGCCAGAGCCGCAGGACCACGAATGCCGGCGCGGTGCCCAGCGCGGCCACCCGGTTCCGCCAGGCGGTGGTGCCGAGCGCCGGTGATGCGTCGACGAGGTGTCGCAAGGCGCCGGCGTCGGTGGCCAGCACGGCCGCGTCGGCGGCGACGGTGTCGCCCCGTGCGGTGTGCACCCGAATACCGTCCACCCCGCTGCTCACCGACGACGCGGTGACGCCGGTGTGAAAGCGCACGCCGCGGTGCGTGAGGTAGTCGCGTAGCGGATTCCACAGCGCGGCATCGAAATTTGCGTTGGCGACGTCGAAGAGCAGGCCCTCCGACGATCCGAGGAAGTAGATGTGGAACATGGTGACCAGTTCGGCGGCCGACAGGTGTTCCGGTCGGGCGAAGAAGCTGCGGGCGAACACCTCGAACGCGAGGTGGCGCGCCGCGTCGGGAAAGTTGATGTCGCGCAGGAAGGTTGCCGCATCCAGATCGTCGAGCCGGTCATAGGTCGACGGCACCCCGACCGACACCAGGGGAGCGGCGGCCCTGGCCTTGAGTGCGACCAGATCACGCAGCCGAAAAGTGGGACTGCGCAGAGCGAACGCCAGCGCGTTGAACGGAGGTGTGCGCGGCAGGCCGCGGAAGGTGTCGTGCCGGCCGGCGCCGTCGATCAGGGGGTAGTCCGTGACGGGGGACAGCGACGTCAGGTGTGGATCGGCGCGGCGCAGCAGGGCGCGCAGGTTGTAGTACTGCCGGAAGAAGGCGTGAAATCCCCGGTTCATCGCCGCGGGGCTGCCGTCGCGCAGCTCCTCGCGCCAGCCACTCACCCGGCCACCCAGTTGATCCTGTGACTCGATCACGTCGACGCGGACGCCCCGCTCGGCCAGACCCGTCGCAGCGGCCAGTCCCGCGATGCCGCCGCCGACGACGGCGACGGCGGGAACCTCGTCGAGCCCACCGGCGTCACGCAGTCCCGCACCGCCGGGCAGCAATTCGCGCCGCGGATCCGGCGCCGTCATCGGGCCTCCCTGCGCCGTTCCCAGAGCAGCAGCACCCCGGTCACCAGCGCGAAACCGAACAGGAAGTCCTCGACCGGGATGTCGAAGGGAAACCTGATGCCGCTGGTGTGCCGGTCGTCGTAGATGACGATGGGGGCACTGAGCTTGGTCAGCCAGCCGTCCACCGGGATCTGGAATCCGATCACGATCACCATGGACACCCAGTAGGAGGCGCGCCGAAAAAGGCCGGTGCGCAACACCTTCCACTCCAGCAGGATGACGAGTGCCACGGCCAGCAGCGCGGGCAGGGTGTAGCCGAGCCCGATCACCGTCGTGACTCCGCGCGGCGCTTGGCGGGCCAGGCCATCAGGGTGTCCACGGCCGAGTAGGTCAGCAGTCCGCACAGCGGGATGACCACGAAGAAGAGCACTTCCTCCAGTGGAAGTGTCCCGGGCAGAACCACGCCCAGCAGATACCGCGGGTTGTAGTGCCACACCCCGGCCGCCACCGCGATCGCGTCCCACACCAGGAACACCGCAGCCACCGGCAGCACGGCGCCGAGCAACCGGCGCGGCTGCCGGTAGACACCCCGGCCGAGCAGTTCCAGCGGCGCGGTGATCAGCACACACGCGGCCAGCACCAGCAGGTACTGCCACTGGTCCAGGGCGAGACTCATCGTTGCCGCCACCCGGCCCGCGCCCACCACGCACCCGCGAGGCCGCGTCCGGCGACCACCGCGCGCCGGGCAGTGCCCACCCGGGCCCGTGTACCGAAGATCTCGAAGTCCAGTTCCTCTATCCGCGAGAGGATTTCGGAATACAGCGTCAGAGCCGCCTGTACGCACGGCCGGGACACCCGATCGAGCATTCCGATCCCGGGCCGCGCCTCGGTGTATACCCGGCGAGCCGCCGCGTGCTGGTCCATCAGCGCCAGGCGCACCCGCTGATCGGTGCGCCCGTGCCGTTGGCACCACAGCAACACGTCGCGGTCGACACCGTGGGCGGCCAGCTCATCGGCGGGCAGGTAAACCCGGCCCCTGGCCAGATCCTCGTCGACGTCCCGCAGAAAGTTGGTGAGCTGGAAGGCTTTCCCGAGCGCGGCGGCGTAGGGAGCCGCCTCGTCGCGGGACACCGCGGTGCCGAGCACGGGCAGCATCTGCAGCCCGATGACCTCGGCCGATCCGTACATGTAACGCTCCAGGGCGGCACGGTCGGGATAACTCGTCACGGTCAGATCCATCCGCATCGAGGCCAGGAAGTCGTCGAACAACTCCCACCCGATGCCGTAGCGATGCGCGGTGTGCACCACGGCTGTCAGCACGGGCTCGCCGACCGACGACGCACCTCCGGTCAGGCATCCGAACAGCTTGTCCGACAACAACTGCAACTGTTCGCCGCGTTGGGCGCTGTCGCGAACATCGAACCCGTCGAGGATGTCGTCGGCATACCGGGCGAAGCCGTACAGCGCGTGCACCGCCGGCCGTTTGTCCGGGGCCAGCAGCCTGGTGGCCAGGAAGAACGTCTTACCGTCGCGGGCGTTGATCGCCCGGCAGTGGGCATAGGCCTCGCGCAGCGTGGTGCCGCTGACCCCCGCGGCGTCGAGCTCGTTCTTGATCATCGGGTCACCGCAGCCCGGTTCGGCCGCCGCGTCGTCACGCCGGTGATGCGGTCGGCGGCGAGTCGCCCCGAGATGACCGCGGTGGGCACGCCGACCCCCGGAACCGTGGACGAACCCGCGAGCACCACGTTGTCGATACCCCGCACCGTGTTGGCCGGCCGGAACGGGCCGGTCTGGCCGAAGGTGTGGGCCAGGGCGAACGGTGTTCCGGCCAGCATGCCCTGGCGCGCCCAGTCGGCGGGGCTCACCACGTGCAGGATCTCGGCGTCCTCGCCGAGCCCGGGCACCCGGTCTCGTACCGAATCCAACATGTGATCGACGTATGCCGAACTCGTGGAATCCCAATCGATATGGCCGACTTGGGTATTGGGTGCCGGCGCGAGCACGTAGAGCAGGTCGCGGCCGGGCGGGGCCAGGCTGGGATCGCTCGCCGTCGGCCGCGTGACCAGCAGGGAGGGGTCGCGCATCACCCGGCCCTGGTTGATGATCTCGTCGAAGGTCTGCTGCCACGCGTCGCCGAAGACGATGGTGTGGTGGCCCGCGGTGTGCCCACCCGCGCGACAGCCCACGTGGGCGACCACGGCCGACGGGGCGGGCCGAAGTGGCGTGAGGCGGCGCGGGGTGCGCCCGAGCAGACGGTAGGTGGTGGGCAGCTCGCTGGTCAGCACCACGGCGTCGGCGGGCACCCGGGTGCCGTCGCCGGTTACCACCGCGGTGACGCGCGAGCCGTCGCGTTCGATGCGGTCGACGTCGGCGCCGTAGCTGAATTCGACGCCCGCAGCCTCGGCCGCGGCGGCCATCGCATCGGGGATCGCGCGCATCCCGCCGCGGCAGGAGTACACCCCCGCAACGGTATCCATGTAGGCGATCACCGCGTACGCCGCCAGGGCGCTGTGCGGTGGCACCCCCGCGTAGAGCGCCTGGAAGGTGAAGACCCGGAGCAACCGTTCGTCGTCCAGGTAGCGGCGGATCATCCGCTCCCAGCGCCGGAAGCCGCCCAGCGCGGCCAGGCGGGCCAACTGCGGGGTGAGCAGCGACAGGGGGGAGTCGAAGTTGGCGGAGATGAACCCGTCGAACTCGGCTTTGTACAACGAGGTCAGCCACGCCCGCAGCCGCAGGTACGCCGCAGCCTGGTCGGGTCCGGCGAACCGCTCGATCTCGGCGGCCATCGCGTCGGCCTCGGTGTGCACGGCCAGCGCGCTGCCGTCGGCGAACTGCGCGTGATAGGCGGGATGAACCGGTGCGAGGTCGACCCGTGCCGCCAGCGAATCGCCCACCGCGGCAAGGGCTTCGTCGATGATCTCGGGCATCGTCAGCACCGTGGGGCCGGTGTCGAGACGGTACCCGGCGATGTCGGCGCGGCCCATCCGCCCACCGGGCACCGATTCCCGTTCGAGCACGGTCACCTGGCGGCCGCGACCGGCCAGGTGCAGCGCCGCCGACAGGCCCGACAAGCCGGCGCCGACGACGACGACGCGGTCGGTACGACCCTCCACAGAACGCATCAGGCAAGCCTTTCCGTGCAGAACATGGCCATCTCGGTAAGTGCGGTCCGGGCGCCGTGGGGAACGTCCGGCCGGTTCAGGCAGCCGAGCGCATACGTGAGCCGCTCGGCGATGAGATCTTCGATCCACCCCAGCGCGCCGCTGGCGAGGATGAGCGCACGCCACCGGTCGATGTCGTGGGTTTCCAGGTGGGGCGCGGTCATCAGTTCGGTGAGCTCGCGGCGCGCCGGTGGCTCCGCGAGCAGGTGGGCGGCCACCACGACGCTGGTGGCTTTGCGGTCCGCGAGGTCGGTGTGGGTCGGCTTGCCGGTCTCGGAGACGCTGCCCACCACACCCAGCACGTCGTCGCGGAGTTGGAACGCTTCACCGATCGCGCCGCCGTACCCGCCGAGGGCGTCGATGACGCCCGGCGCGCAGCCGGCCATCGCGGCGCCGAGTTCGAGGGGCCGGCGCACCGTGTAGTTGCCGGATTTGCGCCGCAGGACGTCGAGCACGTCGTCGATGGAGGGCAGCGCGCGGGAGTCGTTGACGAGGTCGGCGAACTGACCGATGGCCAGCTCGCTGCGCATCGAGTCGTAACGCGGCCAGACCCGGTTCAGCGCGCGGTGGTCCAGGCCGCTGGTGCGCAGCATCTGCTCGGCCCACACCAGGCAGAGGTCGCCGAGCAGCACCGCCGCGGATTCGCCGAACCGGTCCGGGTCGCCGCCCAGGGCACGCTCGCGGTGCCAACGGCTGAACGCCACGTGGGCCGCCGGCCGGCCGCGGCGGAGCTGGGCCGAATCCATCACGTCGTCCTGAAGCAGGGCGAAGGCGTGCAACAACTCCAGGCTGGCCGCTGCCCGCACCGCGGGTCGGGAACCGTCCGGATGGTCGGACCCGCAGGTCCAGCCCAGGTACATGAAGGTGCTACGGACGAACTTCCCGCCGTCGGTGAAGCCACGGAGTACGTCGGTGGCGATGTCGACGTGCGACCCGCGCAGTCGTTCTGCGCAGTGCCGGGCCAGGAAGTCGTCCAGTTCGTCGCGCACCGCGGCGCACAGCTGAGCGCGCCAGTGTCGCGGCGTGGCGACCCCTGCCCGATGGCGGCGGACGTCGACCAGGGTGGGTTGGGTGTGCTCAGCCAAGGCGCTCCTCGAATCCGCGGTGCGTAGAGGGATTCGACGGCGCGGCCGACGGGGATGGGCAGCCGCGCGCAGTTGTGGCGAGCGTCATAGTGGCCGTTGTCGCTCGCGCTGCCAAGGTGACCTCCTGCGGTGGGCATGCCGAACACACGAGTCGGCGCAACGTACGCGGGATACCACGCTGACGCTCAGCGAAACGTCATCAGATGAAGGGAATCGAGCAGGGGAATCTGAGCGGCCGCCCATGGGCTGATGGCCCACGGCAGCCGGGATGCGGCGCGCAACTGATCCCATTGCACCCACACGTGCGCCATGACTTCGTCGGGGTCGGGGTCGACGGGGCCTGCCGTGCGGCCGAAGTACACCGGGCACACCTCGTTCTCCACGACGCCGTCGGGATCGGCGGCCTGATAGCGGAAATTGGGCAGCACACAACGTAATTCGCTGATGCCCACCCCGAGTTCGTCGCGCACCCGCCGGCGGACCGCCTCGTCCACGTCCTCGCCAGGGGCGGGATGTCCGCAGCACGAGTTGGTCCAGACACCGGGGAACGCGCGCTTGTGCAGTGCCCGCCTGGTCAACAGCACTGACCCCCCGTCGTCGAACAGGTAGCAGGAGAACGCCAGGTGCAACGGGGTGCTGGAGTGGTGTACCTCGGCCTTCGGTGCGGTGCCGATGCTGCGGCCGTCGTCGTCGAGAAGCACCACCAGTTCCTGCACGCGACCGCCTTCCGCCGTGAGTTCGCAGTTCTGCACCAGAGTGGTTCGTCACCGACGGCTGGGTGGATCGGTGCGTTCTCGCGTTGATACCCAGCTCCGGCGGCGGATACGCGCTGCGGCGAAAACGGGACGAGCGCGCTACCTAGCCGATAGGCTATCCATTAGTAACAACTAGTTGAGATAGCTGGGCGGAAGGTACGCGGCGATGACAGCGGTGCACGACCACGAAACCGATCTCGCCCGGCCGTGGGCCCCGCACCGGCTGCGGATCTATACCTGGACCGGGTTGTTCGTCGGCGTCATGTTCGTGCTGTTGACCATCGGCGTCAGCGTGGATCTGATCCCGCCGACGTTCACGGTGGATGTGATCGCCAACCTGGTCTTCGGCATTCCGGTGATGGTGTTGCCGTTCGTCATCCTGTGGAACGCGCCCGGCGAGACACGGACCCGGATCGACAAGGCCGCCGAGCTCACGTTGTTCTACATCCCGTTCACCGCGGGCAGCCAGATCGGCTACGAACTCATGTTTCTCATCGGTCATCCGTTGGGATTCTGGGCGCCCACCACCGATCCCGGCTGGAAATGGCTGTGGTGGCAGTACGGACTGGCCGACACCCGCTATGTCAGCGGCAACCCGTGGGTGTTCGCGCTCGAGATCGTCGGCGTCACGACGGGTCTGACCGTCTTCGTCATGTGGACCAGGCTGATCCGGCCCGGCTTGGCCGTCGAGTCGCGGATCCGTTGCCTCTGGGTGACTTTCGCCGGGATCGCCGTGCTGATGAGCAGTACCGCGGTCTACTTCCTCAGCGAGGTGGGCGCCGGCTTCCGGGACATCGGTCAGGGCGCGTTCGGCTTCTGGTTCAAGTTCATCGGTGAGAACGTGCCGTTCATCGTGCTGCCGCCGCTGGTCCTCTACGCGGTGTATCTGCAGATCGACCACCTGACCCGGCGCGCGGGTTTGCTTCCGTGCGGAACAGGCAACCCCACGGAGCATGTCTGAATTGCCGAGTTGGTCGCTGGCGGCCCGGATGGGAGAGCTGGCACGGTCGGCGGCAAGTTCGAATCGCACGATGCCACCTCCGACCTGCCACGCGAACTGGACGGACTTCAGGAACTGTTCGGCCCCGGTCGCCAAGATCGGAGCGCTGAGCGGCATGTCTTTTCGCCTGTATGCCGGCGCCCGTACTGCCGGGGCGCTCAAACTGTTCGGGTTCGCGCCGCAGGAGTGGGACGAGGACGCCCGCACGACCGGAAGCGTGTGGGCGGCGCATGCCGCGGCGGCCATCCTGGCGCACCGCCAGGGCGAGCAACTGCAATCCGCGCCGGCCACCCGGGACCGGATCGGTCAGGCCAAAGGCATCATCATGGAGCGCTACGGGGTCGACGAGGTGCGGGCGTTCGACATGATCCGGCGACTGTCGCAGGAGGGCAACTCCCGGGTCGTCGAGATCGCCGAACGGGTGATCAGCAGCCGCAGTTGAGGACTCACCGTCGCGCCCGGAACGGGCGGGTGGGCAGGTCGGGTGAGGCTGCGGCCGGTCGGGGTGCGCCCAGCTTGAGGGGCCGGGTCTCGTCGGACGCCGCGTCGCGCTCCAGCAGCACGCCGCGCGCCACCCGGTCGAGTGCACCCTGGACCTGCATCCGGTCCGGCCGCTTGCCCTGGAATTCCGTTGACTGGGAAAGTGTTTCGGTGATCCAGCCGGAGATGAGGTCGCGAGCCGAGTTGATCTCGGCGGCGCCGGCGGGCGTCAACGCGAATTCGAAGCCGGTTCGGGTCGCATAGCCGGTACCGACCAGCCGGCCGTAGGTCGGCTCGAGGATCTGGTGCGGCACGTGCCGCTCGTCGGCGATGTCGCGCAGATCGGCGGTGCCCGTCACCGCGGCATGCCGATAGATCTGCATCAGACCCCACAGCGCTGCGGTGTCCACGTGGCAACGCGGGGAGTGCGCCAGCGCCTCCAAGTCCACGCCGTGGCTGCGCTGCAACAGCCGGCCGATGGCGATCTCGAGCAGTTTCTCCGGCGATTCGATGGTCGGCATGCCGAAGCCCTCGCCCATATCGGTGCTGCCGGTCACGGCGGTGTCGCGCAACGGAACCTGTTTGAGGAACAGCGCCAGGATGAACCCGACGATGGCGACCGGCGCTGCGAACAAGAACACCCGGCTCAGTGAGTCGGCGTAGGCATCGATGATGGGTGCGGCGACGTCATGGGAGAGCCGGTGCAGAACCTGCGGTGAGGTGGCGGCCTCGGGCGGTGCGGCACCACCCGCCATCGCCGCGGGCAGGCGGTCGTCCAGGAAGTTCGAGAACATCGACCCGAAGATGGCCGCGCCGAACGAGCTGCCGATGGTGCGGAAGAACGTGACGCCCGACGTGGCGACGCCGAGGTCGGTGAAGTCGACGGTGTTCTGCACGACGAGCACCAGCACCTGCATGCTCAGGCCGATCCCGGTGCCCAGCACCAACAGGTACAGCGATTGCACCAACGTCGAGGTGTCGGCATCCATCCGGGAGAGCAGCACGAAGCCCAGCGCCATGATCGCGGTACCCGCGATGGGGAAGATCTTGTACCGGCCGGTGCGGCCGACGATCACACCACTGCCCAGCGAGGTGACCAGCAGGCCCGCCACCATCGGCAGGGTGCGCAAGCCCGATGCGGTCGCCGAGGCGCCGTCGACGAACTGCATGTAAGTGGGCAGGAAGGTCAGCGCGCCCAACATCGCGAAACCGACGACGAAGGACAGCACGCAGCACACCGTGAAGACGGGGTTGCCGAACAGGCGGATCGGCAGGATCGGTTCTGCGGCACGACGTTCGGCGAAGACGAAGGCCACCAGCGCCGCCGCCGATCCGACGAACAACGCGATGATGGTCGGCGAACCCCACGCGTAGGTGGTACCGCCCCAGCTGGTGGCCAGCGTCAGGCCCGCCGCACCGAGGCCGATGAGCACGATGCCGGCGTAGTCGAGGACAGGGCGCGCGGTGCGGGCGAGTGCGGGCATGGCCACTGCGGCGATCGCGATGACGCCGATGGCCACCGGCACGTTGATCCAGAAGGCCCACCGCCAGGTGAGGTGGTCGGTGAACAGCCCGCCCAGCAGCGGACCGATCACGGTGGTGACGCCGAACACGGCACCGAGGGCGCCCTGGTAGCGGCCGCGCTCACGCAGCGGGATGACCTCACCGATCACGGCGACGGCCGTCACGGTGATGGCACCACCGCCGAGCCCCTGCAGGGCCCGCGATGCCACCAGCATCTCCATCGACTGCGCCAGCCCGCACAGCACCGAGCCGATCAGGAAGAGCAGGACCGCGACCTGGAAGATCGTCTTGCGTCCGAAGATGTCGCCGAGCTTGCCGACCACCGCGGTGACGATCGTCGACGCCAGCAGATAACTGGTGACGACCCACGCCTGGTGGCCTGCGCCACCGAGATCGGCGACTACCGTGGGCAGCGCCGTCGCAACGATGGTCTGGTCGAGGGCGGCGAGCAGCATGCCCAGCACCACCGCGAGAAAGACGATGTTGCGTTGGCGACGGTCCGCCGCGTCGACGGGCAGCGCCTGCTCGGCCGCCCGGGGTGACGTACTGACGGACATCGCTGTGGTCCTCCTGAGTAGTTCCGATGACATGTCCGCATACCCGTGCGGTCGGTCGACGACACGTGGGTCGTCCCCATCATCAGATCTCAGTGGGCTGGGAGGACGCTATGTGTGCGCTGAGTCCGGTCGATGAACGGCGGACCGGCGGGCGGTCACCTGACGGGGGTGGCCGTGCGCGGAACGGGTGCGGGGCGAGCGGGTGCGGCTTCGGCGGCGCGGCGCAGGCGGCGCTGATCCTGCAGGATCCGCCGATTGAGGATCCGCTCGTCGCGGGGCGTCACGGCCCGGTTCTTGCGGGCCAGCAGATCGAGCTGTTCCCAACTCAGGCCGTCGAGGTCGCCGTCGGAGTCGTGGGTGGCGACGACGATGCTGCCGCGGAGCAGAGGCACCGACTTTGCAGTGAAAGACGTTGTCGCTGCGAGCAATTCGGTGGCGCTACGGTTGACGCGACGCTGGCAACGGCGGGTGGTCGGGCTGAACCAGAAGTCGAACTGCCGGTCGGCGCTGGTCAGGCATTGCAGGCCTTGGTCGTGGATCAGTTGGGTGATGTCGGCCTGGGTGTAGGCGCGAGTTTCATAAACTGCGCCGCTGGCGCTGAAGTAGAGGACGGTATTCATATCGGTTTCCCATTCGGCTCTTTCTCTGCGGACTGTGCTCGCACCGGTACCGGGTGCTGTTACAAAAGTTACCCGTGTGACATTTGAGGTAAACATCGATAACGGTTCGGATAATTCCCCGTGCACCGCCGAATTTGCACCGCCCTAGCCGATCGATCGGTTCGAAGACCACTTACTGCCACCCCTAAGCCAATTGCTGCCAACGGAAATCAATGCCGCCGAGCAGTGCGTTGTGGAGAGCAGACCGGATAGGAAAACCCCGAACCGGTAACCAACCTCCACACGGAAGGGCTTCGAAATGACGAAGTTCGGATTTGCCAGCATCGTCGCCACCGGATTCGCCGCCGCCCTGGTCGGGCTGGCCGCGCCGGCCCAGGCCGACATCACCCACCACCAGTGGATCAACGACATCCAGCAACACGCCAGCACCGGCCAGGTCACCTCGACTGTCGGCAACGGCCGTTGAGCCGGTCGCTGAACACAGCACGCGAAGGGGCACCCGGAAACGGGTGCCCCTTTCTTGTATGGCGGCTTGTAGCCTGACCCGGATGAGTACGGAGCCAGTGGAGTTCGTCGGCCTGCGTTTCGTCTCCGTGGGCCAGGACGACTCCTTGGCGGCCCCACTGCTCGACGAGCTCGCCACCGAGTATCACTCGCGCTACGGAGACCTCAGCGGCACCGAGTACGCAGACATGCGGACCTACCCGGCAGAACACTTCGCGGCGCCGGGCGGCGTGCTCGTCGTGGGACTCGCCGGCGGCACACCGGTTGCCGGGGGTGCGTTCCGCCGCCTCGACGCGTCGACGGCCGAGCTGAAACGCATCTGGACGTCCTCGGCGCACCGCGGACGGGGCTACGGCAAGCTCGTCGTCGCCGAGCTGGAGCGCATCGCCCACGACCGTGGCTACACCCGGGTGTACCTGACCACCGGCCCCCGCCAGCCCGAGGCGGTGGCGCTCTATCTCTCGACCGGATACACCGCCCTCTATGACCGGTCGCTCCCGCCCGAGCAGATTGGTGTGCACGCCTTCGAAAAGCGGCTCTAGCTGCGCACTTGCTTCCCGGAGCCGTAAGGATGGTCACAGTCGCTTTCTCTGGCAGGTGTTGCAGTGATAGACAACGGCTGTGTCTGGGGATCCCGTGCTCGAGCCGGGCCGGACCTGCTGGGCGGTCGACAACGCCGACAACGTCGCCTTCATCGTCGACGGCGCGGACTACTTCCGGCAGGTCAAGGCCGCGCTGCTGCGCGCCCAGCACCGGGTCATCCTGGTCGGCTGGGATTTCGACGGCAGGACCACCCTGGAGCAGGGCGAGGACACGCTGCCCGGCCCCAACCAGCTGGGCGCGTTCCTCTACTGGCTGTTGTGGAAGAAGCCCGGACTGGAAATCCATGTCCTGAAGTCCAATCTGCGCCTGCTCCCGGTGTTCGACGACCTCTGGTACGGCCTGACGCCGGTGACGGTGCTGAATCGGCTCAGCGGCAGGCGAATCCGCTTCGCGGTGGATGGTGACCACCCCACCGGGGCGGTGCACCATCAGAAGATCGTGGTGGTCGACGACGTGCTCGCCTTCTGCGGTGGCATCGACCTCACCGTGGGGCGCTGGGACACCTCGGAACACCTGGACGACAACGCATTTCGTAGGGAGTACGGCCCCCGCCACGAGGTGGCCGCCGCCGTCGACGGCGCCGCCGCCCGCCGGCTCGCCGCCGTCGCCCGCTACCGCTGGGAGTCGGCGACGGGACAGGCCCTGGAGAGCCTGGACGCAACGCACCGGGCCTGGCCGCGCGGACTCGACCCCGACCTGCGCGACGTCGGGGTCGGCATCGCACGGACCACACCGGATCTGCCGGATCGCGACGAGGTGCGCGAGGTGGAGGCACTGAACCTGGCCGCCATCGCCGCCGCGCGGCACACGATCTATCTGGAGAACCAGTACCTGGCCTCGCGCACCCTGGTAGACGCGCTCGCCGACCGGCTCCGGGAGGCCGATGGTCCGGAGATCGTCATCGTGTTGCCCCGCCGCTCTGAGAGCAGGCTGGAGCAGGAGTCGATGGACAGCGCCCGCAAGCTGCTCCTGGAATTGCTCTGGGCCGCCGATGAGCACGACCGGCTGGGCGTCTACTGGCCGGTGGCCGAAAACGGGACGAACATCTACGTCCACTCCAAGGTCATGGCGGTCGATGACCGGTTGCTGCGCATCGGTTCGTCGAACCTGAACAACCGTTCGATGGGTTTCGACAGCGAGTGCGACGTGGCGATCGAGGCCGGCACGGACGACGACACCATCCGGCAGGCGATCACCACCTTCCGGAACCGGCTGATCGGTGAGCATCTCGGTGTCGGAGGCGACGACTTCGGCGCGGACCTGCGCGACGGCGCGACCTTCCTGCAGGCTGTCGAGGCGCTGACCGGCGAGGGCAGGACGCTGCGCCGGTTCACTGCCGAGACGGTTGCCGATGAGGGCAGTCCGCTGGCCGAGAACGATCTGATGGATCCCGACCATGTACCCCGGTCGCTGGCGACCAGTGTGCGGCGCTTCCTCACCGGGCTCGCCACCTGACGTCAGCAAACGCCCGTCGGTGATAGGTTCCGGCCATGCATGGGTGCGGCGACGGCTGCGGTGACGGAATCTCGCGGCGCTCGGCCCTTGCGGCGTCGGTGGCCGCCGTGCTCGGTGGCGCGGCAATGGCAACTGCGGCCCGCGGGTCCGCAGCCCCGGCGCCGGCCGGGCTGCCCGACAATGCGCTGATCACCCTCGGCGTGCAAGCGGGACCGCCGCCGGTGGCGCACCGCACCGGCATCTCCTCGGCGCTGAAGATCGGCGGCGATGTCTATCAGATCGATTGCGGTCTGGGATCTTTGAACGCCTTCGCCAATGCCGGCCTGCACTTCGACCAGCTCAAGAGCCTGTTCGTCACGCACCTGCACACCGACCACATCGTGGACTACTACAGCTTCTTCCTGTCCGGCGGCTACACCGCGGCGCCGGGGAAGGCCGCCGTCACCGTGTACGGTCCGGGACCCGCGGGCGGACTGCCGCCCAGTGAGGTCGGCAATCCCGATCCGCCGGTCGTCGACCCGGCCGAACCCACCCCGGGGATCGCGGCGATGACGGCGGCGCTGCACCGGGCCTTCGCCTACACCAGCAATATCTTCATCCGCGATATGGGAACCGACGACATCCAGAGCCTGGTCTCCGTCAACGAGATCGTGGTGCCGCCGGGCTCGGACTACCTCAATCGGTCACCGCGCATCGCGCCCTTCCCGGTGATGAGCGACGACAACGTGACCGTCACCGCCACCCTGGTCAGTCACTACGACGTGTACCCGGCGTTCGCGTTCCGGTTCGATCTCAAGAAATCGGCTGTGTCGGTGACGTTTTCGGGCGACACCACCAAGTCGGACAACGTCATCGAACTGGCGCGCGACACCGACATCCTGGTACATGAGGCGCAGTTCAGCCTCGCCGACACCGGCGCCAACAGCAGGTTCCCACCCGGCTATCTGGTGCGATCACACACCTCGGCCGAACAGGTCGGTGAGGTTGCCGCCGCCGCAAAGGCCAAACATGTTGTCTTGAGCCACTATTCGCCGACGGACCTGCCCGACTCGGCGTGGCAGGGCGCCATCGGCAAGCATTTCGCCGGCAGGGTGACGGTCGCTCGCGACGGCCAGGTCTTCGCGCTCTAGCCGGCCGGATCCGGTATCCGGTCGCCGAACAGGCGCACCGCGTTCTCGTAACCGACCTTGCGGCGGTCGGCCTCACTCATCGGATAGGACGACAGGAATTCGGCGCCGGCCACGTTGTCGTCCATCGGATAGTCCACCGAGAACATCACCCGGTCGGCCCCCAGCACCGACAAGGTGCAGGCCATCGCCGGCGGCGAGAAATTGCCGCTCGTGGTGACGAAGAAGTTGTCCCGCAGATACTCCGACGGGAGCTTGGCGAGGCCTCCACCACCCGACCCGCCCAGTCCGTAGTACCGGTCGGTGCGAAAAGCCGTGAACGGCAACATCTCCCCGAGATGTCCGAGGATCATCTGCAGCTTCGGGTGCCGGTCGAAGAGTCCGGAATAGATCAACCGCAGCGCATGGGTCCCGGCTTCCACCGCAAAACCCCACGACGCCAGGTGCAGCCCCTGATCGGTGTAGGGAGCGAACCAGGCCTCCATGACCGCCGGATGCGGCGTGGTCGGATGCAGGTAGACGGGCACCCCCAGGGTCTCGGCGGTGTCGAACAGCGGCTCGTAGGCGGGATCGTCGAGGTACCGGCCATGGGTGTGCCCGTTGACCAGGGCGCCCACGAACCCCAGATCGGTGATCGCCCGGCGCAACTCGGCGGCGGCGGCGTCGGGATCCTGGGTGGCCAGCGTGGCGAAGGCGCCGAACCTGCGGGGGTACTGCCGCACCGTCTCGGCCAGGTTGTCGTTCGCCCGGCGGGCGTAATCCACGGCCTGCGCGGCGTCGGTGTACTCCTGCACGCCCGGGTCGAACAGCGACAGGATCTGGAAATCGATACCGGCGGCATCCATCTGCTCCAGGCGCAACGGTCCACGATCGTAGAGCCGGTCGTAGCCGAGCCGATTGTGGGAGTGCAGCCACGACGCCACCACGTTGTCGTCACTTGCGGGGTCCCAGGCGTAGTGCTCTTCGAGCGCTATCAGGTGCATATCGGTGAGGATACGTACCCCGACTGCCATCCGGCGGTCAATTGCTGCCAATGGAATTACCCGACGAGAGGGTGCGTTATGCACACCAGAAGCAACCACAGCATCCCACGAAAGGGATTGGAAATGAAGAAGTTTGGATTCACCGGAATCATCGCCACCGCCTTCGCCGCTGCCGTCGTCGGACTGGCCGCGCCCGCCCAGGCGGATATCGCCCACCACGAATGGGTGCACGACAATCAGCAGCGGGCCACCACCGGTCAGGTCACGTCGACCTTCGGCAATGGTCGTTGAGCCGGTCGTTGATCGACCCGTTCAGGAGGGGCACCCGCAACCGGGTGCCCCTCCTTTTTTGTTACGCCCGAACCGCCGTTCACCGCAACGCGGGGAATAGCCATACTGCACATGTGGTTGGGAACCCATGACGACAACAGCGGGGGTAACGCGCATGAAGTTCGGAATCTCGACATTCGTGAACGACGACACCATCGACACGGTGACGCTGGCGAAGGCAATCGAGGAGCGGGGCTTCGAGTCGCTGTCCATCGCCGAGCACACCCACATCCCGGCCAGCCGGGAATCGGCGTACCCGATGGGTGGTGAGCTGCCCGACTACTACTACCGAACCCTCGATCCGTTCGTCACCCTCGCCGCGGCGGCGGCCGTCACCTCGACCATCGAGCTCATCACCGGTATCGCCCTGCTCATTCAGCGTGACCCGATCGTCACCGCGAAAGAGGCCGCGAGCATCGACCTGATCTCGAACGGCCGCTTCGTCTTCGGCGTCGGCGCCGGCTGGAACCTGGAAGAGCTGCGGCACCACGGCACCGATCCCAAGACTCGGGGCGCGCTGCTCGATGAGCGCATCGAGGCCATCAAGGCCCTGTGGACCTCCGAGCCCGCCGAGTATCACGGCAAGTACGTCGACTTCGACTCGTCCTACCTGCGGCCCAAGCCGGTCCAGACGCCCCACCCGCCGATCCTCATCGGCGGCAACTCGGACGCCACGGTCAAGCGGATCATCCGCCACGGTGCGGGCTGGATCTCCAACCCACTGCCCGTCGATGCGCTGACTCAGCGCGTCGAGCAGTTGCGCGCCGGAGCCGGACACGACGTGCCGCTGTTCCAGTTCAACACCCCCGTCGATCCCGAATACTGGAGTGCCGTCGAGAAACTCGGGTTTGATCACCTGGGTCTGGCGTTGCCGATTCTGCCGCGGGACGAGTCGCTGCGCCTGCTCGACGACTTCGCGGCCACGGTGGCCGGGTACCGCAGCTAGCCGGTCCGGGCCGATGCGTGACTGGGCGCCAGCAGCGCCGCCCGCATCAGCTCGCAGACCACGGCGCGGGCGGCTTCGCTGTTTTCGTACTGGGTGAGCCTGCCGAGGTCGATGACCAATGCGAACGCCGCGTGCACGACGAAGCGGGCTTCGCGTTCGGTGAGGTCGGAGTGGATCGCGGCGAGCAGCCGGGACCACTCCTCGACATTGGCCCGTTGGATGTTGTGCAGCATGGTCCGGTCACTGGACGGCAGGCTGGTGCGTTCGGTGAAGTACAGGTAGTCGATCTCCGGGTTGTCGAAAGACCTTGCGACATAAGAGGCGACGAGCTGGTCCAGCGCCGCCTTCGGGTCCGCTTCGGTGGACAGGATCTCGGCGGTGTCGCCGGAGAGCCGGTCGGCGGCCCGGCGAAACAGTGCGGCGAGGATGTCGGCCTTGCCGGGGAAATAGCGATAGATACCGGACGCGGGCATGCCCACCGCGGCGGCGATGTCGTCCACGGTGGTTTCGCGGTAGCCGCGCAGATGGAAGAACGTCATCGACGCGCGCAGGACCGCCTCGTACCGGCCCGTCGTGGTGATGCCGGTCGCGGGCGGCGTCGCGGTGGACGGCGGGGTGCTGGGCACCAGTTCGGGGATGTCGGCCCAGAAGACCGCCGCGGTCTGTTTGGCGAACAGCTGCTGGATGCGGCCTGCCGACAGCGTGGTCTTGTGGTCGACGAGGGAACCGATCACGCTGAGCACGCCCACCGACAATGTCCAGCGCTGGTGCGAGGTCAGGTCGGGCCGCAGCGCGACCAGCGGTTCCTGCAGTCGGCGATTGACCAGTTCGAGCTGCCCACCGAGGATGGCGCTGTCCTGTTCGGTGAGGTAGCGCCCACCCCACCGGTACACCCCGCCGGTGCTGCGGTTGCGGATCGAGACGTCGATCAGTCCGGTCACCAATGCGGTGAACAGGTCGGCACCGCCGTCGGTGGAGGATTCGGCCACCTCGGTGCCGTCGACCAGCTGCTGGCTCAGGGACAGCACAGCGTCGCGGAACAAGTCGTACTTGCTGGGCGAGTGCCTGTACAGCGCGGCCGCCGAGACGCCGACGCGCCGGGCGATATCTTCCATGCTGACCGCGTGATAGCCCAGGTCGCTGAACGCTTCGGCTGAGACACCGGCGATTTGCGCCTTCCGGTCCTTGGGGCGCCGCCGCATTTCGGGCATCCCCCGAGCATAGGCCACGGACTCTCGTAATGGCGGATAACTTCGGTATGGGCAGCAATCACGTGTCGTCCTACAGCCAGGAGCGTCAAACGGGATATGCACAGATCATGCGGCGAATTGCGTAGGGCCTGGCCGCCACCGAACGTCCCTATCAGCCAGAATAGCGATTAACTTAATCCTTGCACCCGACACCATGTTGTGACACGCTTCACACATGAATCGGTGGGGATCGCTGTGAGTACGGAGCCTCTCGAGCAGGGCAGGCGGCCGGTCCCGACGACGGAGCGGACCCGGATCGCCATCCCACGGCGACGGGTGAAAGCCCGTCGGTACAACTCGAGTGACAACGCCGGCCTCGCGCTCTCGGATGCCGTGGACTTCTGGTCGTTCGCCGGAGCAGCGGCCAACGTGGTCATGCAACTGTCGTGGCCGGAAGTCGGCTATGGCGTCGTGGAGAGCCGGGTCCAGTCCGGAAGCCTGATGCACCATCCGTGGAAGCGGGCCCGCACCACCACCCAATATCTCGCGGTCGCCATCCTCGGCACCGACGACGAGCGCGCCGCCTACCGCGATGCCGTGAACGGTGCCCACCGTCAGGTCCGGTCGCACAGCGGAAGTCCGGTCACCTACAACGCATTCGACCGCACGCTCCAAATGTGGGTGGCAGCTTGCCTTTACGTCGGATTCGAGGACACCTACCAATTGCTGCACGGTCGCATGACGGTGCCCGAGCGTGAGCACTTCTACTCGACGGCCATGCCGCTGGGCACCACCCTGCAGGTCACCGAGGACCAGTGGCCCCCGACGCGCGCCGAGTTCGACGACTACTGGAACATCGCCTGCCGGCGCATCCACATCGACGGCCGCGTGCGCGCCTACCTGCTGGCGCTCGTGGATCTGCAGATGGTGCGACTGCCCCTGCGCGTCACCTTCGCCCCACTGTTGCGCTTCCTCACCCTCGGGACGCTGGCCCCGGTGTTCCGGGACGCGATGGGACTGGACTGGAGCGAGCGCGACCAGCGCCGGTTCGAGCGACTCTTCGTGCTCGTCGCCGCCGTCAACAGGGTGCTGCCACGTTTCGTGCGGCAGGGCGCGACGCGCGTGCTGATGGGCGACGTCCGGCGCAGGATCCGGCGGCACAAAGCGTTGATCTGAGGATGGCTCGGGAGATGTGAATAAGTGTTCTTACAGTTCAAGGCACGTCTCAGCCGTATCGGACGCGGCGAAATCTGACATAAGACCGCGGCAAAACGGGCATTCGTGATAGGACGCAAGCGAGGGTGGCAGGCTACAGGGCTCGCAGAAAGTGAATCATCATTCCGTACTATCGGAACGCTGAGACGGTCGCAACAGGGGAAGGGTCGTTGACAGTGACGTTTGGCCAGGGGGTCCCGTGTCGGTGAAGGACGCCGGCACGGACGCGCACGGCGGAGACGGCCTTGCGGCCATCGAGGGTTGGGCTGGCGGGTATCTGCGGCGCCACCCGCTCGCGTCCATCGCGACCGTCGGCGACCAGTTCGTCGTCGGTGTCCGCACCCTGCAGTATCTGTTCGCGGATCTGTTCACCGGGCGCTTTCCGTGGGGTGAATTCGTGCGCCAGGGCGCGTTCATGGCGGGCACCTCCGTCGTGCCCACCGTCCTGGTGGCGTTGCCGATCGGCGTCACGCTCTCGATCCAGTTCGCGCTGTTGGCCGGCCAGGTCGGCGCCACGTCACTGGCGGGCGCGGCCAGCGGCCTGGCGGTCATCCGGCAGGCGGCCTCCCTGGTGGCGGCAGTCCTGATGGCCGCGGCGGTCGGGTCGGCCATCACCGCCGACCTCGGATCACGCACCATGCGTGAGGAGATCGACGCCATGGAGGTCATGGGGGTCTCGGTGCTGCGCCGGTTGGTGGTGCCCCGCTTCGCCGCGGCGATCCTGATCGGCGTCGCCCTGACCGGCGTGGTGTGCTTCGTCGGGTTCCTGGCGAGCTACCTGTTCAATGTGTACTTCCAGAACGGCGCGCCAGGCAGCTTCGTGGCGACCTTCGCGTCGTTCACCACCACCGGCGACATGGTGCTCGCCCTGTTCAAGGCCGTCATCTACGGTGCCATCGTCGCCGTGGTGGCATGCCAGAAAGGGTTGTCCACCAAGGGCGGACCCACCGGTGTGGCCAATTCGGTGAACGCCGCAGTGGTCGAATCGATCCTGATCCTGATGATCGTCAACGTCGCGATCAGTCAGCTGTACACGATGCTCTTCCCGCGGACCGGGCTCTGAGATGACCGCATCCTCCTACCGCCCGCTGCTGCTGGCACCGTTGGCCAAGGCCGGTCACCGGGCCGGTCAGCCACTGGCCCGGCTCGGCCACATGCTGGTCTTCTTCGTCCGGGCGGCGGCCTCGGTGCCGATCGCGTTGCGGCAGTACCGGTCCGAGTTCGTCCGGCTGCTGTCCGACATCGCCTGGGGCAACGGCTCGCTGGTTGTCGGCGGGGGCACCGCCGGAGTCGCGGTGGTACTGGGCATCACCGTCGGCGCCGTCGTCGGGATCGAGGGTTATAACTTCCTGAACCTGCTCGGGCTGGGGCCCGCGACCGGCATCATCAGCTCGCTGGTGAACACCCGCGAGCTGGCGCCGATCGCCATCGCGCTGGCCTTCGCGACCCAGGGCGGCTGCCGGTTCACCGCCCAACTCGGCTCCATGCGGATCGCCGAGGAGATCGACGCGCTGGATTCACTGGCCATCCGGCCCATCCCGTACCTGGTGACGACCCGGCTGATGGCCTCGGTGGTGGCCGTCGTCCCGCTGTACGTGGCCTGCCTGGCAGTGAGCTACCTGACCACCCAGATCGTGGTGTTCGCCATCAGCGGGAGCTCGATGGGCTCCTATATGCACTACTTCACCCTCATGCTGTCCGGTACCGACATCATCTTCTCGTTGCTCAAGGCCGTGGTGTTCGTCTGGATCGCCTCCACCATCCAGTGCTACTTCGGGTACTACGCCTCCGGCGGCCCAGAAGGCGTCGGCGTCGCGGCCGGGCACGGCATGCGCGCCAGCATCACGGTCGTCGTCATCGTCAACATGCTCCTCACGATGGCGCTGTGGAGCGTGGACTCCGGCGCCAGGTTCGGTGGCTGATGGCGAACAACTTCGACACCGACGGGCGCGGTGCCAGCACCCGGCAGCTGCTGCTCGCCGGCGTCGCGGTGGTGCTGGTGTTCGCCCTGGTGACCGCCGTGCTGCTGGCCAAAGCGACGGGCCGGCTGGAGAACTACGTCCGGGTGGTCGCCGACCTGATCAATGTCGGCGACGGCCTGCCGCAGAAATCCGACGTCAAGTACCACGGCCTGCTCGTCGGTTCGGTGGACAGCGTCGTACCGGCGGCCAACGGCAACCCGAACTTCGTGCACATCGACCTCAAACCCGAATACGCGCAATCCATTCCGGCGTCGGTCACCGCTCGAGTGGTGCCCAGCAACGTGTTCGCCGTCTCGTCGGTGCAACTGGTGGACCCCGACGGCCGCAACGCGGGCCCCGCCATCAGCACGGGCGACCGGATCTCCGAGGACACCGAACTGCCGACGGTGCTGTTCCAGACCACCATCAGCAAGTTGCGCGACATCCTGGCGTCCACCGGTCGTGGACGTGAGGACAAGACCATCGGCGTGCTGGCCGCGGTGAACGCCGCCACCCAGAACCGCCGCACCGAATTGCTCACGGCGGGTGGGCAGCTGAACGCGATCATCGACCAGCTCAACGGGATCGTCAGCACCGATCCGGACGGCACCACGGTGTCCGCCCTGGTCGCCGCCACCCGCGGCCTGCAGCAGAGCGCACCCGAACTGGTCGACGCGCTGCATCAGGCGGTGCGGCCGATGCAGACGCTGGTGGAGCAGCGCGCCCAGTTGACCGATCTGATCGACGGCGGTGTGCACACCATGAACACGACCAGTACCGCCCTGGGTAACCACAGCGATCAGCTGGTCCGGATCACCGGACAGCTCACCCCCGTGTTCGGCGTGTTCGCCCAGCAGGCACACAATTTCGTTCCGGCCTTCACCAAACTCAACGCGTTGGCGGACAAATTCTTCAGTGAGGTGTGGATGTCCGACGTGGACACCCCGAACATGCGGGTGAACCTCTCGTTCACCCCGTCCTACACCTACAGCCGGGCCGACTGCCCGCAGTACGGGGAGCTCAAGGGGCCGAGTTGCTACACGGCGCCCCTGATTCCGGTGCGCCCCGACCTGCCCCAGACGCTGCTGCCGCAGAACTACCAACCCCCCGCGAACCTGGCGCCACCGCCGGGCACCGTGGTCGGGCCCAACGGGAACCTGGTCGCGGTCGGGCCGTCGCTGGTCAACCCGTACCCGAACCTCGCCGACCCGAATCCGCCGCTGCCGCCGGGCGTCACACCCGCCCCGCCGGTACCCGGCACGTCCAACCCGGCCTTCGCGCCCGCACCCCCGACGGGTGCCCCCGACGCGCCGTTGTTGCCGGCCGAGGCCGCTCCCGCCGGCTACGGCGTCTCCGGCGGGAATGTCGGACCGGTCGGAAGCCCTTCCGAGCAACAGCAATTGAGCATCATCACCGGGCAGCCCGCCACGGTGGCCACCCAACTGCTGCTGGGCCCGGTCGCGCGCGGCACGACCGTTTCGCCGGCGGGAGGTAGCGCATGAGGCACCGCTCCGCGGCGATCGGCCTGGCCCTGTTCATGGTGGTCGCGATGACGCTGACCTGGCTGGTGTACGTCACGCTGCGCCGAGACGTGGCGGGCCGCACCGAACCGTACGCGGCGGTGTTCACCGATGTCTTCGGACTGCGGGTGGGCGACGACGTCCGCATGGCGGGGGTGCGGGTGGGCCGCGTCGAAAACATCGAACTGCAAGGCGATCTCGCCAAGGTGTCCTTCGTCGTGCAGAGCGACCAGCAGGTCATGGGCAACACCGTCGCCTCGGTCACCTACCAGAACATCGTCGGCCAGCGGTACCTCGGTCTGTCGCTGGGCACCATCGGGGACACCGGTGCGCTGCGTCCGGGCAGTGTCATCCCCGTCGACCGCACCGACCCGTCCTTCGATGTGGGGACCCTCCTCAACGGCTACGAACCGCTGTTCAGTGTGCTCAACGTGCAAGACGCCGACAACCTCACCAAGGGCGTCATCCAGTCCCTACAAGGCGACCCGGCCTCGCTCACCGCGCTGGTCGACCAGACGTCGCGGCTCACCGAATCCTTTGCGGGCCAAGACCAGGCGCTGGGCGACACCATCACCAACCTGGACAAGCTCTTCGGCACGCTGGCCACCCAGAACGACAATCTGGACCATGTCATCGGGCAGACCCGCGACGTCGTGCAGACCCTGGACGCGCGGCGGCCGGAGCTGATTGCCTCCACCGGGTCGGCGGCCAGGGTGATCCGGCAGTTGGCGACCATCTCCGATGAGGTCTATCCCTCCCTCAACGAACTCGTCACGCGCCAGCCGGGATTCGTCAAGCACATGGCCGACATCGAGCCGCAGTTGGCATTCACCGGTGCCAACCTTCCGCTGCTGTTGAAGGGCCTGGCCCGGATCACGGGCGAGGGCGCCTACGCCAACGCCTACTCCTGCGACCTGAACATCACCGGATTCTTCCCCGGCCTCAACGACGTGGTGCCGATCATCGTCGACGCCGCGACACCGGGCAACAAGGCCTGGCACACCCCGAGATGCAGGAACATGGCGAATGGCTGAGCAGACACACCCCAAGAAGCGGCCGCTGGAGTCCCACAGCCGGACCGTGCTCGGCCTGATCGCGATCGCGGTCGTCGCGGTGCTCATCGGCGCGCTGTTGCTGGCCAAGGTACTCGACATCGGATACCGCTCCTACACCGCACAATTCCAGCAGGCCGCCGCTCTGCAGTCCGGAAACCCGATCACCGTCGCCGGGATCCAGGTCGGCGAGGTGGGCAGCATGAAACTGGCCGGCGACCGTGTCGAGGTCCGGCTGAAGGTGCGCAAGGACGTCGGCCTCGGCGCGGACACCCGGGCCGTCATCAAGATCACCACCGTGCTGGGTTCGCGATACCTGGCGTTGCAACCGGCTGGCCCGGGGAGCCTGCCGCACAACATGATCGACCTCGCGCACACCGAGGTGCCCTACGATCTGCAGGAAGCACTGGCCGATGTGACGACCACCTACGAGCAGGTCGACACCGACCAGTTCGGACAGTCGCTGGCCGTGCTGGGCAAGCAGTTGTCGACCCTTCCACCGGTGGTGCCGCAGGCGATCCAGAACGTGCACACGCTCTCGACCATCATCGCCGACCGCCGCGACCAGATCGGTGCGCTGCTGAAAACCACTGAACTGGTGAGCAATACCCTGCGCCGCCAGCAGAAGAACATCGGCACCATGATCAACCAGGGCCAGCAGCTGGTGGGCGAGTTCGTGGCGCGGCAGGCGACCTTCCACGCCATGATGCGCTCGCTGACCGACCTGGTGAATACCTTGAGCGACCTGGCCATCGAGAACCGGCCGCAGCTGGAGCAGTTGCTCAGGGAGCTGCGCACGCTCTCGGACATGCTGGGCAAGCACGACGATCTGCTGCGCAGCACCCTGCAGGCCGGCCCCATCGCCCTGCGCGGACTGGCGAACGCCACCGGTACCGGAAACGCGGTGGACCTCAACGTGCCCAACGGCCTGCTCGTCGATTCGTGGATGTGCGCCATCAGCGGCCGTGCCAAACAGTTCGGCATGATCCAGTACTACAAGGACTGCAAGTGAGAACCACCAGAGCCAAGCTGATCGCGCTGAGCCTTGCCGTGCTGGCCGTGGTGGGCGGCGTCGTGGCCTGGCGTGTCATCGCCCCCCGCATCGACGTCATCCACGTGACCGCGCAATTCGACAGCGCAGCAGGGCTTTACACCGACAACACGGTTGCGGTGCTCGGAATGCCGGTGGGCCGGGTCACCAGGATCACGCCGAAGAGCGGCTATGTCGAGGTCGAGTTCACCGTCGACCGTGGGGTGCAGATCCCCGCCGACGTCCAGGCGGTGACCGTCTCGAACTCGATTCTGACGGACCGACAGATCGAGTTGACGCCGCCGTATCGCGGCGGACCGACGCTGGCCAACCACGACACCATCGGGTTGCCCCGCACCAAGACCCCCGTCGAATTCGCGCGGGTACTCGACGTTCTGAACAAACTGTCCAGCTCGCTCAAGGGCGACGGGCACGGCGGCGGCCCGCTGGCCGAGGTCGTCAACAGTGCCGGCGACATCGCGGCGGGCAACGGCGATCAGCTGAAATCCGCACTCGGTGAGTTGTCGGATGCCCTGCGGCTCAGCGCAGATGGCGGTGCGCAGACGGGCGGACAGCTGACCACCATCGTCAAGAACGTCAGCTCGCTGTTCGATGCCGCGGCCACCAACGACACCACCCTGCGGGAGTTCGGCTCCACGATCCGCTCGCTCAGTGACGTGCTGGCCGACGAGAATCTGGGCAGCGGCACCACCGGACGGCAGATCAACAGGGTGATCGAACAACTCGGTGAGGTGCTGGACGCCAACCGGGACCAGATCAAACAGATCGTGGCGAACGGCGACACCACCTTGAAGACGGCGGTGGCGCACCAGCGTGACCTGGCCGAGTTCCTCGATCTCACCCCGATGACGCTCGACAACCTGTACAACATCGTCGACCAGACCAACGGTTCGGCCCGGGTCCGGGTGCTCACCGACAAACTCATCTTCGACACGCAGTCGACCAAGGAGCTGTGCAACATGATGGGGTTGCGGCAATTAGGTTGCAGCACCGGCACTCTGCAGGACTTCGGCCCCGACTTCGGTCTCACCTACGTGCTCGACGGTATGGCCGCGATGGGGCAGAAATGATCCGGGGCGAGCGAAGCGACGGGAGAAGGGCCCGCGGAGCGGCACTGCTGATCGGCCTGGCGCTCGTCCTGTCCGGGTGTGCCTCCAGCGGCCTGTCCAGCCTGCCGCTGCCCCGGCCCGGCGTCGGCTCGGGCGGCTACACACTGAACGCGATTTTCGCCAATGCCCTCAACCTGCCCGCCAACGCCAAGGTCAAGCTTGCCGGTGCCGATGTGGGACAGATGGAGACGATGACCGCCCACAACTACACCGCGGTCACCACCCTGCGCATCATGGACGGGGTGGCCCTGCCCGTCGGCAGCACCGCCGAACTGCGCTCTGCCACACCATTGGGCGACGTGTTCGTCGCGATCAAGCCGCCCGTCGACGCCGCCGCAGGCGCCCCGCTGCTGCACGACGGTGACACCATCGGCCTGGACTCCACCCGGGCCGCGGCCACCGTGGAGTCGGTGCTGAGCTCAGCGGCGATCCTGGTCAACGGTGGCGCGGTGCGCAACTTCACCGGCCTCATCAACGGCTTCGGCAAGGCCACCGGCGACCAGGGACAGGCCTTCGGCCAGCTGATCGGCAAGACGAACAACCTGTTGGCTCGGCTCAATTCGCGGTCGGATCAGATTTCCGATGCGCTGACCGAGACCGCGAACCTGGCCAAGACGCTCGACGCCAAGAACCAAGAGCTGACCGACGTACTGTCGGCCGCCGCGCCCGCGACCGACACGCTGGCCGAACACACCACGGCCATCGCCGATCTCGTGCGCCAGCTCGGCGACACCTCCGAGCAACTACGGAAGTTCCCGTCGGTCGCGGGCACCGACACCAGCGGTCGCAGCGTCGTCAAGGACGCCAACACCGTCGCCGCAGCCTGGAACGATGTCGCCCTGGCGCCCGACGCCACACTCGCCGCGCTCAACAGGCTGATGCCGCCGCTGGTGAAAGCCACCTCCAGCAGCGCGATGTCGGTGCGGGTGAGCATCGACCGGTTGGTGCTGGGATCGATCCCCGATATCGGCTTCGGCGGCGACGTCGGCCTGCACGGCCCGAAGTGGAATAACTTCCAGCAGATCATCGGATCGCTGAAATACACGTTGTGGCGGCTGCAAGAGCGCGTCGTCGGACAGGGCCCAGGTGTGCCCCAGGTGCCGGTGGTGCCGGACCCCGTCCGGCCCGGCGAACTGATCCCCGCGACCCCGGAGCCACCCCGATGATCGGCCGGCTGGCCGGCGGCGCCGTGGGGATGGTGCGCGCCGCGCATCGGCGGCGTACCTGGCTGTCCGCAGGCGCTCTCGTCCTCACCCTCGTGATCGCCACGGCTTACCTGTTCTTCGGTGCGCTGCGGGTGAATCCGCTCGCATCGAGCTACCGGGTGACCATCGAGCTACCCGAATCCGGTGGCCTGCTGGCCGACCAGAACGTCACCTTGCACGGCGTCCCAATCGGCCGGGTCGAGGCGTTGCGGCTGGCGCCGCACGGCGTCGACGCCGAAGTCAGCCTGCAGTCCGACATCAAGATCCCCGCTTCGGCGGCGGTCCGGGTGTCCGGTCTGTCGGCCGCGGGTGAGCAGTACATCGATTTCGACGGCGGCGCCGATGCGGGGCCCTACCTGGCGAACGGCAGTGTGGTGAAACTCGGCACGGCCACCGTGCCCGTCACCCTGGCCGAGCTGCTCGCCAACGCCGATGGTGCTCTCGCACAGGTAGATACGGCCAAGTTGGACCTGATCAAGAAGGAGCTCAGCCTCAGCACCGAAGGGCCACGCAAGCTGGCCGACATCATCGACGGCGGCACCTTCCTGCTTTCGACACTGGACTCGGTGCTGCCGGAGACCACCAGCCTGCTCAAGACCAGTCGTGTGGTGATGAACCTGTTCAACGACAAGAACGCCGGAATCCACGCCGCCAGCACCAATCTGAACGCCACCTTCGTCGGCATCGACAAGATGCGCGACGGCTTCCGCAGGCTCACCAATCAGACGCCCGGCGCGCTGCATTCGATCGACAACCTGTTCACCGACAACTCAGACACGATGGTCACTCTGCTGGGGAGCCTGGCCAGCACCTCGCAACTGCTGTACCTGCGGACCCCGGCGGTGAACGCGCTGTTCCCGACGTATCGGACCTCGGCGCTCGACGCGCTCGGCAGCATCATGCACGACCACGGCATCTGGGCCACCGGCGATGCCTACCCGCGCTACGCCTGTGAGTACGGAACACCGCGCCGCCCACCGTCTTCGGCCGACTACCCGGAGCCGTACATGTACACCTATTGCGCCGACGACGACCCGGCCGTGCTGATCCGTGGCGCCAAGAACGCGCCGCGCCCGGCCGGGGACGACACCGCCGGACCCCCACCGGGGGCCGATCTCGGCCGCACCACCGATCCGACCCCGCAGGGACGGTTCAGCATCCCCACCCCGTACGGCGGCCCGGTGCTGCCGATCGAACCACCGCGTTAGCACGCACGACAGGAGGAACGCCATCATGGCCACCGTCACCGAGAAGACGACCGAGAAGACCACCGAGCACGACGAGGACGTCACCGACGAAGACCTCACGCCCCACGCCACCGAGCCCGAGGACACCGCCGAGCCCGAGGACACCACCGAGGTGACGCCGAAACCCGGCAAGTCGCGGCGCATCCTGGCAGCGGCGCTCGCGCTGATCTACCTCGTGACGCTCGGCGGCTGCGGTTTCCTGGGCTGGCAGCTGTGGCAGCAACATCAGGTGGCGCGCGACGGCGACGACGCCCGCCAGGCCGCCGTCACCTACGCCCAGATCCTCACCAGCATCGACTCCGGCAAGGTCGACGAGAACTTCACTCAGGTGCTCGACGGCGCCACCGGTGAGTTCAAGGACATGTACTCCCAGTCCAGCGTGCAACTGCGGCAGCTGCTGATCGACAACAAGGCGGCCGCGCACGGGATCGTCACCGAGTCCGCCGTCCAGTCCGCCGCCAAGGACAAGGTGGTGGTGCTCCTGTTCGTCGACCAGTCGGTGCAGAACACCAACGTGCCCGATCCGCGGATCGACCGCAGCCGGGTGAAGATGACCATGGAGTACGTCGACGGCCGCTGGCGCGCGGCCAAGGTCGAACTGCCGTAACACTATGCGTATCAAGAGCATTCTGATGGCCGGGGCAACCCTTGCGCTGCTGGCAGCTCCGCCGGCGTCCGCATCGGCGGTATCCCTGTGCGGCGACCTCGGTGGGCAGTGGGACGGGCAGTACTGCCACACCACCGTCACCTCCGAACGCCAGGCGGTGCGCGACATCAAGCTGGCCGTCCCGGGTGATCTGGTCGACCATCCCGCCGCCGGACCGGTACTGCGGGACTACCTGCGCACGCTGATGGACAACTGGCGCTCGGTCGGGACGAAGATGGTCGCCGACAGCTACGGCGAAGAGAACTTCCAGACCTTCCAGCACGGCAATCTGCTTTCGGTGGTCTTTCGCGAGACCTATCACGCCGACGGACCCGACTTCAACAACGCGTACCGGACGTTCACGTTCGACATGGCCGGCCGCCGCCAGGTGCGCCTGGCCGATCTGATGCGCCCCGGGGTCGATCCGCTGACCGCCATCCCGCCGCTGGCGCAGCCCTTCCTGAGCACCGCACTCGATGCCGCCGCCCCGCCACACGATCCGGGCACCTACCCCTTCGTCCCGGACCGGTGGACCCCGGACAAGGTGTACTCGGGTGCATACCGGGCGTGGGCCCTGACTCCGGCCGAGCTGATCCTGTACCTGCCGGACTACCCGGTGGGCCATGACGTTCCGCTGGACTTCACCCCGGGCAGGATGCAGTGGTCGATGGACGGTGGCACCGTGACCGTCCACGTTCCGCTGACCGCGCTGGCCCCGGTTCTGCGCCCTGGCCTGGGCGGGGTCTGAGCCGGCACGGAAGAGCAATTACTGTCAGTTCGTTGTCAGAACGGGGACGCATGAGCGTGCGTCACTTCTGACGGACTGACGGGGGACGGTCGTGAGTATTCGGTTGGGCGCGGTGGCGGTGGATTGCCCGGACCCGGCAGCGCTCGGGGACTTCTATCGCGAGGTGCTGAACGCGAAAGTGCTGTTGTCCACCCCGGACCTGGTGGCGCTGGAAGGTCCGGGGATCTTGCTGAGCTTCGAACGCATCGAGGATCATCAGCCGCCCACCTGGCCCGGCGGTCCGGTGCCCAAACAGCTGCACCTGGATCTGGCGGTCGACAACCTCGACCTTGAGGAGGGCCGGATCCTGGCGCTGGGAGCGACGAAGGCGCAGGTGCAGCCGAATCCGGACAAGTGGCGGGTGCTGATCGACCCGGCGGGCCATCCGTTCTGCATCACGGTGCTGTTCCGGGCACCGTCCTCGGCATAGATGTCGAGAATCGCGCGGCGGCTCCGTCCCCGTGGTGAGTGACCGCTAGGGTCGCGAACGGGAGGGAGAAACGCATGGCGAAGTATCTGCTGCTCAAGCATTACCGGGGGGCGCCGGCATCGGTGAACGACGTCCCGATGGACCGGTGGACACCCGCCGAGGTCGAGGCCCACATCGCCTATATGAACGGTTTCGCCGCGCAATTGCAGGGCACCGGCGAATACGTCGACAGCCAGGCGCTGGCCCCGGGCGGCACCTGGGTGCGCTCCGGCGGACAGGGCGAAGCACCGGTGACCGACGGGCCCTTCGTCGAGACCAAGGATCTCATCGCCGGCTGGATGGTCATCGACGTCGACAGCTACGAGCGGGCGCTCGAGCTGGCGGCGGAGTTGTCGGCCGCGCCGGGTGCCGGTGGCAAGCCGATCCATGAATGGCTGGAGTTGCGGCCGTTCCTGAATCACGCGCCCTGCGCCACCGAGTAATGGATACCGCGCGGCTGCGCGATCTGATCCCCGGTGTGCTGGCGGCGCTGGTACACCGGGGCGCGGATTTCGCCACCGCCGAGGACGCGGTACAGGAGGCGCTCATCCGGGCGCTGGAGACCTGGCCGGCGCGCCCGCCCGAGGATCCGAAGGGCTGGTTGATCACCACGGCGTGGCGCCGCTTCCTGGACCTCACCCGATCCGATACCGCCCGGGCGACCCGCGAAGTCCTTGTCGCAGAACAGCCTCCGGCCGGCCCGGCCGTCGCGGTGGACGACACCCTGGCGCTGTACTTCCTGTGCGCGCACCCGGCGCTGACGCCGGCCTCGGCGGTCGCGCTCACCCTGCGCGCGGTGGGCGGGCTCACCACCCGGCAGATCGCGCAGGCCTATCTCGTGCCGGAACCGACCATGGCGCAACGTATCAGCCGCGCCAAACGCACCGTCGGCGGCACCGGGTTGAACCGGCCCGGAGACCTGGCCACCGTGCTCAAGGTGCTCTACCTCGTGTTCAACGAAGGGTACGGCGGCCAGCTGGACCTCGCGGAGGAAGCCATCCGGCTGGCCCGGCAGCTGGCCGTCGCGACCCCGGACGCCGAGGTGGCCGGACTGCTGGCGCTGTTCCTGCTGCATCACGCCCGCCGGCCGGCCCGCACGACGCCCGACGGCAGCCTCGTCCCGCTGGCGGAGCAGAACCGGGAGTTGTGGCGCCGTGATCTGATCACGGAGGGTGTCGCCGTGCTGCAGGCCGCGTTGAGCCGGGATCGGTTGGGGGAGTATCAGGCTCAGGCGGCGATCGCGGCCCTGCACGCCGACGCCCAGACCGCCGAGGAGACCGACTGGGTGCAGATCGTCGAATGGTACGACGAACTCGTGCGCCTGACCGGCAGCCCGGTGGTGCGACTGAATCGGGCCGTTGCGGTGGGTGAGGCCGACGGTCCCCAGGCCGGACTCGCGGCGCTGGCCGAACTGGATCCCGCGCTACCCCGGTATACGGCCGCGCGGGCCTACCTCTACGAACGTTCAGGTGAAACAGCAACGGCTGCAGATCTTTACGTCCAGGCCGCAGGGCAGGCCGACAATGTCGCCGAGCGCAATCACCTCACGATCCGGGCGGCGGCCCTGCGTCAGGGCTGAATCCCCGCATGATGGTGTCCAGGTGGCGTTGCCAGCGGCGCCTGCCCCGGTGGGCCGGATCGATCCGCTCGGACTGGATGACACCGCGCAGCGCCCATACGGCAATCGTGATGTCATCGGGGGTGAGATCGGCGCGCACCGCATTCGCCTGCTGGGCGCGGGTCAGCAGGGCCGTCGAGCGCCGGCGCAACTCGTCCACCAACGGACGGGGCGCGAGGTCACCCCACACCGGGGCGGACAGTCCCGCCTTCTCGGCCAATTCGACACCGACGGTGCGCAGGAACAGTTCGACGCCCTGCTCGGGGGGCGCCTGCTCGGCGGCGTCGGCGACCTCGATGAGTCGCTGGAAGAAGCCCGCGAGCACCTCCTGTACAAGGGCCTCTTTGTTGGCGAACCGGCGGTAGAGCGTCGCCGGGCCTACGCCGGCCACGGTCGCGATGTCCTCGAGGGTGGCGTTCGGGCCGTGTTCGGCGAACACCTGTTCGGCCGCCTTGACCAGTTTGTCGCGGTTGTTCGTGGCATCCCGCCGCACGTGTACCTCCGACGACCCGTCGCGGGAATAGATCCCGCACCAACACGTTCCAGACTATGTGATAGCTACACTATCAGTTATGGAGGAACAGTGATCACTCTCGGGCATTCGGATCTCACAGTGCGACTCATCGGGCTCGGCTGCATGGGAATGTCGCAGTTCTACGGCGACTCCGACGACGAGCAGTCCATCGAGACCATCCGCGCCGCGATCGATCTGGGCGTGAACTTCCTGGACACCTCGGATGTATACGGCGGCTCCGATATCGGCACCGCGACCAACGCGCGCGGCTTCGGCCACAACGAACAACTGATCGGCACGGCGCTCGCGGGCCGGCGAGATCAGGTGGTGCTGGCCACCAAGTTCGGCGCCAAGATCAACGACACCGGCGACGGGATCGCCATCGACGGCAGGCCTGAGTACGTCGCAGCCGCGTGTGACGCGAGCCTGCGCAGGCTCGGTACCGACGTGATCGACCTCTACTACTGCCACCGGCGTGACCGCACCGTGCCCATCGAGGACACCGTCGGCGCCATGGCCGAACTGGTCACCGCGGGCAAGGTTCGCGCACTGGGTCTCTCCGAGGTGGGGCCCGACCTGATCCGTCGGGCACACGCGGTGCATCCGATCACCGCATTGCAGAGCGAGTACTCGCTGTGGGAGCGCGGCGTAGAGCAGTCGATCACCACCGTGTGTCGTGAACTCGGGATCACCCTGGTGCCGTACTGCCCGTTGGGCCGCTCAGCGCTGACGGGCGCACTGAAGTCCGGAGACTCGTTCGACGCCAACGATTTCCGGTCGTCCAACCCGCGATTCTCGGGCGCCAACCTGGCCACCAACCTGGCACCGGTCGCGGCACTCACCGAACTGGCCGCCGAGAAGGGCTGCTCGCCAGGTCAATTGGCACTGGCGTGGCTGTTGGCGCAACCCTTGGACGTCGTCCCGATCCCGGGCACGCGGCGTATCGCGCATGTGCGGGAGAACGTGGCCGCCGCGGCCGTGGCGATCAGCGCCGACGAGGTCGCCTACCTGAGTCAAGTTTTCGCACCCGGCCGGGTGGTGGGTGAGCGCTATACCCCGGTCCACGCCGCCACCGTGTCCGACTGAGAACAACAAGGAGAAGAGAGTATGAGCAAGGTTTGGTTCATCACGGGGTCATCCCGCGGCTTCGGCCGCGAATTGGTACGCGCCGCACTGGAAGCCGGGGACAGCGTCGCCGCCACCGCCCGGCGCCCCGAACAACTCGACGACATGGTGGCTGCCTACGGTGACCGGATCGTGGCGTTGCCACTCGATGTCACCGACGCCGAGGGCGCAGCGGCCGCCATCGCCGCCGCGCACACGCGGTTCGGCCGCATCGACGTCGTGGTCAACAACGCCGGGTACGCCAACGTCGCACCCATCGAGACCGCCGACGACAAGGACTTCCGCGCCCAATTCGAGACGAACTTCTGGGGCGTGGTCAACGTATCCAAGGCGGCGATCCCGGTGCTGCGCAACCAAGGTGGAGGGCTGATCATCCAGTTCTCCTCGATGGGTGGACGAGTCGGCGGCTCGGCCGGCATCGCGTCCTATCAGGCCGCCAAGTTCGCGCTCGACGGGTTCTCCCGCGTGCTGCAGACCGAGACTGCGCCGTTCGGGATCAAGCTGCTGGTCGTGGAGCCCAGCGGATTCGCCACCGATTGGGCCGGCTCGTCGATGGAGATCGCCGATGTGCCAGAGCATTACGCGAGCACGGTGGGGGCGATGAACGCGATGCGCGGCAGCAGTGCCGCCATCACCGCGGGTGATCCGGCCCGCGCCGCGGAGATCCTGGTGCGGCTGTCGCGACGCGACGACCTGCCCTATCACCTGCCGTTGGGGGTGAACGCCGTGGAGGGCTCGATCCGACAGGACGAGTTCCTGCTCGCCGAGGACCGCAAATGGGCGGCCGTCGGGCGATCAGCGGATTTCGCCGAGCCCTATCCGGTGGAACTACCCGCCTAGCGGCTCACTGGGTGGCCAGCCAGTCGGTGAACCGGGTCGGGGCGAGCACCGCGTCCGGCCCGGTCACCAGGCTGTCCTGCCCGACGCCCGTGCCGAAATACGTCGCCGCCGGATCGACGACCACCGTGACGTCGGTGCCCCGCTGCGCCACCACCGCGCGCGCCATGTCGGCGAAGTCGATCTTGTCCGGGCCACCGATGTTGACGAGGCCGTCCAGCGGCGGCTTCTGCGCCACCGCCGCGACCTCCGCGGCCACGTCCGCGGACGCGATCGGCTGGATCCGGCCGGCGGGAGCGTGAATCTCATCGCGGGAGAGCAGGGAATCGGTGATGGCACCGGCGAATTCGTGGAACTGCGTGGCCCGCACGATGCTGTGCGGCAGCCCGGATTCGGTGATGATCCGCTCCTGGGCGACCTTGGCCCGCATGTAGCCGCTGTCGGGCAGGCCGTCGCACCCCACGATGGACAGCGCCACGTAGTGCCCGACGCCGGCAGCCCGCGCCGCCTCGACGAGATTCGTCGACGACGTGGTGAAGAACGCCAGCACCGCCTCGTCCGCGAAGGACGGCGAGTTGGTGAGATCGATCAGTACGTCGGCCCCGTCGACTGCCCCGGCCAGACCCTCGCCGGTCAGCACATTGGCCCCCGTGCTCAGCGAGGCGCCCACGACCTCATGCCCTGCGGCGGTGAGCAGCGCGGTGACCTGCGAACCGATCAGCCCGGATGCCCCGAAAACCGTGATCTTCATGTTCGTTCTCCTGTCTGTGGTCTGTTCCGGCTCTCAGCCTGCCGTGCCCGGCGCCAGTCCGAGCCCTTGGTAATCCGTAGTCGGTCCTACGCATCCCCGTGGATTACGTATACGGTCTAACTATGAGCGGAGTGTCGATCATCACAGGCGGTGCGGGCGGCATGGGACGGGCCACGGCGCAGATCCTCGGCCGGGACCACACCGTGGTCCTGGCCGACAACCGGCCGGACCGCCTCGACGCGGCGGCCGCCGAATTGTCCGGTCTCGGAGTGCAGGCCACCACGGTCGACTGCGATGTCACCGACCGGTCCGCGGTCGCGGCGCTGTTCGAGACGGCCGCCGGTCTCGGCGCCATCGCCTCGGTGATCCACGCCGCCGGCGTCAGCCCGAGCATGGGCGACGCCGATTACGTCATGCGCACCAACGCCCTGGGCACGGTCAACGTCAACGAGACGTTCTTCGCCACGGCGGGTGAGGGCTCGGTGATCGTCAACGTGGCCTCGATGGCGGCCTACCTGATGCCCGAGGAATTCATGCCGGCAGCCCAGTTCCCGCTGGCGCTGACGGATGCCGCGGCCTTCGCCGACGCGATGCGCGCGTCCTACGGGATCGCGCCCGAGGAGGCCCGCTCCGGGATGTCCTACGCCGTGAGCAAGGGCTTCGTGAAGTGGTACACCTCCTCGCAGGCCGAGCGCTTCAACGGCCGCGGCCTGCGGATCGTGTCGGTGTCCCCGGGCTCGGTGGACACCGAGATGGGGAAATTGGAAGCCGACGCAGGGGCGGGGGCCATGGTGGCCGACTTCGCGGTGCCGCGCTGGGGCAAGGCCGAGGAGATGGCCGAACTGTTCGCGTTCTGTGCCAGCCCGCGGGCCGGTTACCTGACCGGCACCGACATCCTCAACGACGGTGGGGTGGTGGCCTCGATGCGGGAACGGGCGCGGGTGTCGGCCGCGACGGCGTGAGCTACCAGACCCGGACGTAGTCGACGAGCATGTCGGCCGGGTAGGTGCCCGCGCCGGGATCGCCGCCGCCGGACCCGGCGACCGCCAGGTCGAGCACCGGAAACAGTTGGTAGCCAGGCTGATTGAACTGCCAATCCGGCAGTGCGTGTGCCGGGACGTTGAAATACGGCTGGGCCCCTGCGGCGTAGTCCCGCCAGAACCGCATCCCGGCGTCATCCCACTGCACGCGCCAGGTATGCCATCCGCTGTCCACACTGATGGTCTGGCTGACGTGCTCGCCGCCGTTGAGCTTGGCGTGCACGGCCGTTCCCGGAGCCCACTTACCGTTGCCGTACCACTCCATGATGTCGACCTCGCCACCGATGGTGGGGTCGTTGTTGGCCAGATACCAGGCCGGCCAACTGCCCGGGGTGAGGCAGTTCATCTTGATCCGGGCCTCCCAGTTGTGCCCGATCCCGCCCCGCCATTTGCCGAACAGCTTGCCGCTGTAGAAGGTGTTGCCGTCCTTGGCCGCGCGGAACACGAGATTGGACTTGCCGTCGATGAACACGTTGCGGCGGTCATCGCGGTATTGGCCGACGTTGCCGGGCAACTCCCAGAACGTCGGGTCTTCCATGGACTCGCGGGCCAGTGCCACTTCCCATTTCGAGGGGTCGGGCGCCGACCCGGCGGGGCCGTCGAACTCGTCGGCGAAGAGGTACCCCCCGGTCGGTGGGGCGGCGGGCGGGGGAGCAACAGGTGCGGCACCGGCCGTGGGTGCGGGCATGGCGGCGGTCAGCGCGCCGATGCCGGTCAGCAACATCATGTCTCGTCGGTTCATCAACGGGTTCCTTTCAGTCACCGGCCGACACGAGATCGGGAACCTGCGGCACGATGAGCACGGGGATGTCGGTGTGCGCGACGACCGCCGCCGCGACACTGCCCTGCAGGTGACCGAGAAATCCGTTGCGGCGGTGCGGTCCGAGCACGATCAGGCTTGCGTGGTGTTCCTTGGCCGTCGCGACGATGCCCTGCCAGGTTGGCGACGCTTCGACGGCCTTACTGCACACCTCGAATCCTGCCCCGGCGGCCAGCTGGGCGCCATAGGCGGCGGTCTGTTCGGCCGATCGCCGCACCTCAGCGGCTTTGTCGGCGTCTAGATGACGGCCGTCGGCGGGCGTGAACCCGACGTCGACGGGCTGCCAGACGCAGACGACGAGGGCTTGCCGGCCGGGCGGCAGGGCCGCCGCGGCAGCCGAGATGGCGGTGGCGGCCCGCTCGGAGCCGTCGTAGGCGATGACGACGGGGCCGGGCGACCCAGCGAACGACGGCGGCGCCGGAGCGGCGTGCACGGATTCGGCGACCGGCTCCGGTGCCGGCAGCCCACGGCGCAGCCGGGCCAGCAGCGGCGGCGAGTACCAGGCCGGTGATTCACCGTCCAGGAACAGGTCGAGGTCGGGGGTCTGCGGTCGGGCGCCGCTCAGGACGTAGACCACCACCCCGAAGACGGCACCGGCGATGGACAACCCGAATCCGATCCACAGGGCGATTCCGGTGCCGGTGACCAGGTCATCGGCAGCGGTCGAGGCGAAGTAGACGAAGATCGGCGCCACCATGAACGCCGCCACCGCGCGTAGCAGCTCGATGATCGCGAAGACCCGCTGCAAGCTGTTGGATTGCAGCGAGAAACCGGCGACGAACAGCGCCGGGGCCACCGTCGCGCCGAGTGCGAGGCCGGTCAACGCCGAGCCGAGCAGCGCGAGGTGCTGGTCACCCGGCAGCGAGAGTCGGAACACCAGGATCCCGGCCGCCAACAGGGCCATTCCGACCAGTGGCAGGTAGTGGATCGCCCGCCGGGAGATGACGATCCCGAACACGACGGCCATCACCACGGCGCCACCGAGTTCCGGCAGATAGAGCAGACCGACCTGAACCGGGCTGAAGCTCAGCAGGTAGACGTTGGCTGTCAGGACGGTGGCCGCCACCGAGGCGGCGGCGGCGAACAGCGCGACGCCGACACCGGCCACCGGGATGGCGCTGGTGAGCATGGTGCGGACGGTCAGCAGCGGCCGCTTGGCCCGGAACTGGTAGACGATCAGCACGACGATCAGCGCCAGGCCGCCCAGCATCGGCACGGTGACCGCCAGGTCGCCGAAGCCATGGGTGGTCAGCTGCGCGGCGCCGACGAAGGCGGCGGTGCACCCGGCGGCAGCAAGCAGGATCGCCCGCAGGTCACGGGGTGCGTCCAGATCGGCGGGCGGGGCGTCGTCGAAAGTGAGCGCGGCCAGGATCAGTGCCGTCAGCGCGATCGCGGCGACGATCCAGAACAGCGGGCGCCAGGCGTTCGCCGAGGCCTGGATGCCGCCGATGAAGGGGCCGAGCGCGACCGCCCCGAACACGCACATGTTCATGATGACGGCGGTATTGCGCAGCTTGTCGCGGGGAAAGCCGATGGTCAGCGGTGGGGCGGCCGCGATGAGCAGCATGCTGGTGGCCAGCCCCTGCAGGACGTGCCCGGTCATGAACATTCCGGCGTTGACAGCGGACGCGGCCAGAATCGAACCCACCACCAGCAGGACCGCGTAGCCGAGCAGCATCCGGCGCTGCGGGAGGTGCTGGGCGAACTGCACGGCGAGCACCGTGCCCACCGCGTAGGCCGCATTGCCCAGACCCGAACCGAGGCTCATCTGCTGGGCCGTCATGTGCAGGTCGGCGGAGATGAGCGGTACCAGGGGATCGAGCGCCGCCGACAGGGCGAGGTACGGGATGAGTGCGAACGTGACCATCGCGGCCACGGCCGGATACCGGCCGGCGAGGGGGCCCTGGCGCATCAGCACGCCCCGAAACTGTGAATTTGCTGGCAAATGCGCGCAGGGCGAGGCCGGCTGGTCATCCGGAATGGGTCGGCCACGTGTTGCTGCAACTCCTTCGAACGGGCATTTGTTCCGCGAACAACTCGCGGCAACGCCCTGGTGTCCACTCTTCGCTTCTATTACCCACGCCGAGAGACATTTTCACCGGTGGGGCGGGGCGCGGTAACAGCATCGTCAGCCGCGGAGACGGATCAATGCTAGCGGTCTGGGGCCAGGTAGGCCGACTCAGGTCGGGATCGAAGTGGCGAGCAAACACGATATTTCGTTTCCAAATACTAATTAGCTACCCACGTCACGTAACACCGGAACCGCGGGTGACGATCAAGTAGTCGTGATTCGTCGGGTAACAGCAGTGTTTGCGGGCGTGCTTCTCGCCTCAGGTCTCCTCGGTCTGCCCACCGGTTTTGCCTCGGCGGCGCCCGGCTGCGCGGACTACCACTGGATCGGCGCCGCCGGCTCCGGTCAGCGTGACGCCACCCACCTGGCCGCCAACGGCGGCATGGGTGACGTGGTCTATCAGTCGTTCCTGCAGCTGCAGAGTGCCCTGGCCGCGAGCGGGCGGACGATCACCGCCGAAGCCGTGGCGTACCCGGCCGCCCCCGTCCCCGTCGACGGTGGACTGCGCGGGTGGGCCAACTTCATGGACAGCGTCCACGACGGCACCGATGCCGCGGCGGATCAGCTGGAGGCCTTCAGCGAGCAGTGCCCCGCGACCAAGGTCGTGCTCGCCGGCTACTCGCAGGGCGCCATGGTGATTCACCGCAACCTGCACGACCTCGCCGATGATCCGCAGGTGGTGGCCGCGCTGCTGGTGGCCGACGGCGACCGGTTGCCGGTCGACACCACCATCAGCATGGGTTCGGCGGCGCTGGCCCGGGGGATCGGCAAGGGTGTCGCCCAAGAACATTCGTTCCTGGCGTCGACGGACACCTCGATGCTCCCGGCAGGCATCGGCGCGCGGACCGTCAGCGTGTGCGACATCGGCGACCCGGTGTGTGACTCCGTGCCCGATCAGGACGACATGTCGGTGACAGGTATCGCCATCCACACCGGCTACGCGCCGAGCGCCGCGGGCCCACATGCCTGGGGTGCCCCGCTGTACAACCTGGTGCTGGCCTCAGAGATGCAGCCCGCTCAAACCCTCCGGTAGCGGCTCGGTGTGCAGCACGCCGAGGCGCTGGGTGGCCCTCGTCAGCGCGACGTAGAGGTCGGCTGCCCCACGCACCCCGCCTGCCAGAATCGCCGCAGGCTCCACCAGCAGCACCGCGTCGTACTCCAGGCCCTTGGTCTCCGACGGCGGGACGGTGCCCGGCATGCCGGGCGGTCCGATCACCACGCTGGTACCGGGCAGTCGATCCTCTTCGGCAACGAATTGTGCTATCGCCGAAGGTAATTCGTCCGGGCTCACCCGGCGGGCCCATGGCTGGAAGCCCGATGCGCGCACCGATTCCGGCGGCGTCACCTCGGGTGCGAAATCCGCCAGCACCGACGCCGCGACGGCCATGATCTCCGCCGGCGTGCGGTAGTTCACCGACAACGAGCGGTACACCCAACGGCCCGGCACGTACGGTTCGAGCATCTCGCCCCACGACCGGGCGCCGGCTTCGGAGCGCCGCTGCGCCAGATCGCCGACGATGGTGAAGGACCGGGCGGGGCACCGGCGCATCAGCACCCGCCAGTCCATCGCGGACAGTTCCTGCGCCTCGTCGATCACCACGTGCCGGTATGTCCAGTCGCGATCGGCGGCAGCACGTTCGACGAGATCGCGAGTGTCGCGTTCGACGAACCGGTCGGCCAGGTCTTCGGCCGCCAGCACGTCCTGGGCCAGCAGCCGGTCCTCGTCGTCCATCAGTTCCTCGCGGGTGACCATGAGGTCCAGCACGCCCTTGGCGTAGTCCTCCTGCCGCTTGCGTTCGCGGGCGGCGGCCTTGTCGGCGGCCTGGTCCCGGCCGAGCAGATCGACCAGTTCGTCGAGCAACGGCACGTCCGACACCGTCCACGCGGCGCCGTCGGCGCGCCACAGCGACTCGTCGGCACCCGCCGCCTTCAGCCGTTCTTGCGACGAATAAAGCTGTGACAGAAGCGATTCCGGGGTCAGCAGCGGCCACAGTTGGTTGATCGCGGCGTGGAACGCGGCGCTCTCGGCCAGATTCTCGAGCAGGTCGGAGCGCATCTGCTCCCAGGCGCTCTTGTCCGACCTCGACAACCAGCCCTTGCCGATCCGTGCGATGGCCCGCTCGGTGAGGACGTAGGTGACGATGTCGATGAACACCGCGCGGGCCTGGTTGTGCGGGTGGCCACTGCCGCGGGCCTCCTCCCGGGCCCACTGTGCGGTCTCGGCGTCGATCCGGGTGGTGACGTCGGAGAGTTCGATGGTCAAGGGCTCGTCCGGAATGCGCTGCCGGTCGGCGACTGCCGCGGCCAGCACGTCGAGCATCTGCAGCGAGCCTTTGATCTTCGCGACGCCGGGCGCGTCCTCGGCGGTGACCCGCAGCCCGGGCACCAGATCGCCCGTGGTGGTGAAGACGACATCGGTCTCGCCGAGCGAGGGCAAAACCCGGCCGATGTGATCGAGAAAGGCCGGGCTGGGTCCGACGACCAGGGCACCGTGGCGTTCGATCTGTTCGCGGCGGGTGTAGAGCAGGTAGGCCACCCGGTGCAGGGCCACCACGGTCTTGCCGGTGCCGGGTCCACCCTCGATGACCAGCACGCCGGGGTGATCGAGCCGGATGATCTCGTCCTGCTCGGACTGGATGGTGGCGACGATGTCGCGCATGCCGTCGCCCCGTGGCGCGTTGACCGCCGCCAGCAGCGCGGCGTCACCGCCGGTGGTGGCGTCGGGTCGGCCCAGTGCCTCGTCGGTGAATCCGACCAGCGCACGGCCGAGCGTGCGGAACTGACGGCGCCGGCGCATGCTCTCCGGATTGGCCGCGGTGGCGGTGTAGAAGGCGCGGGACGCCGGGGCGCGCCAGTCGAGCAGCACGGGTTCGTAGCCGTCGCTCGGATCGAAGAGGCCGAGGCGCCCGATGTACAGCGCTTCGCCGTCCTCGGCATCGAGGCGCCCGAAGCACAGGCCGCTGTCGGCGACGTCGAGGCGGTTCATCTCCCTGGCCAGCGCGCGCACGCTGACGTCGCGATCCAGCAGGGTCGCCCCGTCCTGGGCGTCGATGTCTCCGCGCAGCGCGGCGTCGTAGCGGCGCTTCGCGGCCGCCCGGTCATTGTCCAGCCGGGTGTAGAGCCGATCCACGTATTGCCGCTCGGACCGCAGCTCGTCCTCGTATCGGCCATCGCCCGTGGTCACGGTTCCGGTAGTCACAGTTCCCCCCAACGCACCCGAACGCCCATGAGTTCCGGTTCAGGCCAACCAGTTCGAGTCAGTACCCCGGCCTTGCCGCAAGCCCCCCACCTCGCTATATGGTGGAAGGGGAGTCAGGCCCGCTGGGTGGCGTTCCCCGGCAGGCGCCGCTCGACGATACCCGTCAGCGTGGCCATCGCGCCGGGATCGCCGGTGACCTCCAGTTCACCGCGGGCGATGGCCTCGCCCAAGGTGACGTGCCTGCCGGCGATCGCCAGGAAGGTCGCGGCGGTAGTCCGGATGGTGACGTCGGCCTCGGGGCTCTCGCCCGCGGTGACGCGCATCCGGCCGCCCCGGACGCGCAGCCACGCGCTGCTGCCGTCGATGTGGAATTGGTAGATCGCAGCGAAATCGGCGGGCACCTCGTCGTCGTCCGCTGCCGCCAGGAAACCCAGCGCCCACTCGGCCCGGAACGTCTCGTCGCCGGAGTCCGCCCCGGCCATCTGGTGCCGGGCACCCCACAAGGCCAGCGGTACGGCGGCCTTGGCCAGCTCGACGCCGGACGGCGTCAGCTCATACGCGACCGCCGCGTTGGGCTGGTCGAGGATGAGCTTGCGTGCGACGACGCCGTCGGCCTCCAGTTGCCGGACGCGGGTGGCCAGCAGGCTGGTGCCGATCCCGGTGAGCGCATCGGCCAATTGGGTGTAGCGCTTCGGCCCGGACGCCAACTCCCGCACGATCAGCAGCGTCCAGCGTTCCCCCACCACGTCGAGAGCGTGGGCGAGACCGCAGAACTGGCCGTAGTTGCGTCTGGACATGACCGCCAACCCTACCGGAGTGCTCCTGAATGTATGTGCGAACTGAAATAACATAGTGCGTACTTCAAAATCTTATGTTACGTTTCCGGCAGTTGAGAAGAGGGGAAGATCCCATGGCTGCATTGACTGGTTCAGGTAACCCGGCGAGAGCGCGCCGGCTGGTGATGACATTGCTCAACGTGTTCGCGCGCGAGTGGATCGCCGAATCGCAGCGGTCGGAACCCGGCGTGAAACGTCGGCGGTACTACCCGCCCAAGCGGGACCGCGTCATCGAAGACGCGGCGATGTCACGTGAGATGTACCGGCTCTGATCCCAGGCGTCTGTCGAGCACCGACAGCGTGCGCCCGGCCCAGCGGATGTTCTCCTCTTCGAAGGCGATACCGCGCAGCAAGGTCAGATACGGTCCGATCCGCGCGCTGTCGGCGAGGAAGTCGTCCTCGTCGCGACCGCCGAGTAGGCGCAGGCGCATCCGCTCATAGCGTTCGAGTTTGTCCGTCGACCAGCGCAGTTGCTCGGCGACCAGCTCGCGGACCGCGACCGGGTCGCCGCCGTCGAGGGCGTTGACCTTGATGAGCAACTCGTTGCGGAACGTCGAGGGCTTGGGCGGCGCGGCCGTGAACGCCACGATGGCGGCATGTCCGGCCGGCGTCAGGGAGAAGACCCGTTTGGTGGGGCGGCGTTCCTGCTGCACCACCCGCGCCTCGATCAGGCCGTCGGCGGCGAGGCGGTCCAGTTCGCGATAAAGCTGCTGCGGGGTGGCGGTCCAGAAGTTGGCCACCGAGGCATCGAACGACTTGGCCAGGTCATAACCCGACGATTCGCCGCCGAGCAGGGCGGCCAGCACCGCGTCACGTAGTGCCACGGCGCTAGTGTACTGTCATCCGCACCTATTCAACAAAGTGACTATATGAGGTGCCGGATGCATCCTTTCCGTCAGGCCGTCGAAGCCCGGGATCCCGAGGCGATGGCCGCCCAGCTGGCCGACGACGTCGTGTTCACCAGCCCGGTGGCGTTCAAGCCGTACCCGGGTAAACCGCTCACCGCCGCGATCCTGCGCGGGGTCTTGCGAGTCTTCGAGGACTTCCGCTACATCCGCGAGATCAGCGACGGCGCCGACCACGCTCTGGTCTTCGAGGCCACGGTGTCGGGGAAACGGATCACCGGCTGCGACTTCATCCACACCAATGCCGACGGGCTGATCGACGACTTCATGGTGATGGTCCGTCCGCTCTCCGGTGCGCAGGCACTGTCGGAGGCGATGGCGGCGCAATTCCCGCAGATCCAGCAGGAAGCTTCGTTCCTGGGGGCAGGAGCGCAGCGACCCGGGGGAGAGGGTTCCCAGTGAAGATCGGGCTCGGCATCAACTACGCCGGCGGATTCAAGGAGGTGGCCGCCGAGGTCGCCGATCTGGAACGCGCCGGCCTGGACATCGTCTTCGTCCCGGAGGCGTACTCGTTCGACGCCGTGAGCGCGCTGGGCTATCTGGCCGCCAGTACCCAACGGGTGCAACTGGCTTCGGGCATCATGCAGCTCTACACCCGCACACCCACCCTGACCGCGATGACGGCGGCCGGCCTGGACTACGTGTCCGACGGCCGGTTCATCCTGGGGCTCGGGGCATCCGGACCGCAGGTCATCGAGGGCTTCCACGGGGTGCCCTACGACGCGCCGATCGCCCGCACCCGTGAGGTGGTGCAGATCTGTCGGCAGGTGTGGCGCCGCGAACGGGTGCAGTTCGACGGCGAGCACTACACCATCCCGCTGCCGAAGGACCGCGGCACCGGGCTGGGCAAACCGCTGAAGTTGATCAACGAGCCTGTCCGGGAACGGATCCCGGTGCTGCTCGCGGCGTTGGGGCCCAAGAACGTCGAGCTGACGGCCGAGATCGCCGAGGGCTGGCAGCCCATCTTCTTCCTGCCAGAGAAGGCCGCCGACGTCTGGGGCACGTCATTGCAGGCCGGGCGTGCCAAGCGGGATCCCGCGCTGGGCGAGCTGGACGTGTATGCCGGACCGGTGCTCGCCATCGGTGACAACGTCGAACCGTTGCGGGAGTTCATCAAACCCCACCTGGCGCTGTACATCGGTGGGATGGGCGCCAAAGGCAAGAACTTCTACCACTCACTGGCCACCAGCTACGGCTACGGCCCGCAGGCCGACCGCATCCAGGAGCTCTACCTGGCCGGCGACAAAGAGGCCGCCGCCAAGGCGGTGCCCGACGATCTGGTGCGCGACGTATCCCTGGTCGGCTCAGCGGGATTCGTCAAGGAGCGGGTCGCAGCGTTCCGGGAGGCGGGCGTCACGGCACTCAACGTCGTGCCGATCGCCGAGACACCTGCCGCCCGGATCACGCTGATCGAACAGTTGCGCAATCTGGTCTAGCCGTGTGTGGACGCCTGGTTCACGGGCTGCGCCGTCCGCTGGTTGCCCAGGTGGCCGACCACATAGTCGGCCGCCTGATCGACCAGGCCGCGATCGATGTAGGTGCCGTGGGCGCCTTGGTCGTGGCCGTCCGGTGAGCACACCGGATCCTCCGCGATGCACACGTCGTCGGTCTTGCCGACGTACCGGGAGCCGACGGTGATCGGCGGCGCGCCGGTGTAGATCATCTGCAGGAAGCCGCTGGACGGCTTGCCGAACAACGCGACGGCCGCGACGTGGTCGGCGACGTCGGCGGGCATCGGTCCGGTCAGGCCCGGCGGCAGTGCGAAGCCCTGCGGCACAGCGTCGGCGGTGATGTACGCGGCCACCGCCGCGCCCTGCGAGTAACCGCCGAGCACGATCTTGGTGTTCGGGCAGGCCGCCGCCGTGGCGATGACCTTGTTGCTGGCGTCGATGACACCATCGGCCGCCGTCGAGAAATCGATCGATGCGGGGTAGTTCACCGCGTACTCCTCCACGGACTTGCCGGGTGCCTTGGCTCGCACCGAATCCACGAAGGCCCGCCCGACACCTCCGACACCGGCGGGCTCAAATGTGCCGCGCGCGAACACCACCTGCACGTCCGGACACGGGTCGGCGGCAGCCGTCCCCGCCGCGACCAGCGAACCCGCCGCCGCGAACAATGTCGCAGCTCCCGCGCCCAACCAACGATCAATCCGATTCATCTCGCCGCTCCACACTTCGTCCCCAACCCGCGGCGGCGCCGGTGCCCCGCGATAAGCACGGTCCGGATACCCAGGAACTTCACATCCGAATCATTGCCGAATGTGATGCCCGGCACGCTCAGTCGAGTCGGCCGGCCCCGACGATCCGTACCACCGGTGATCCTTCCTCATCCGAGGCAGGCAGGTCCACCTCGATATCGAAGCCCCAGTCGTGGTCACCCGCCGGATCGTCCAAGATCTGGCGGACCCGCCACACCTCCGGTTGACGGTCGAAGATCAACATGGCGGGTCCGCGGGCGTCGGCGCCGGTGCCCACATCGTCGTGCTCGGCAAAATACGCCGCGCCCACCTCTTCCCAGCGGTGCGCGGGCCACCCGGAGCCGGCATCCATCGCGCCGAGGTCGGACCAGCGACCGCGCGCGAACAACTCGACCCGCCGGAACAACGCATTGCGCACCATCGCGGTGAACGCCCGGACATTGCCGGTCAGCGCCCGCACCGGCACCGTCACCGGCGCAGCCTCGGGATGCGCACCGCTGGTGAGCTCTTCCCATTCGTCGAGCAGGCTCGAATCAACCTGTCGGACAAGCTCACCCAGCCATTCGACGATGTCGGCGACATCCTCGGTGCGGGCTGCCGCCGGAACTCCGGAGCGCAGCGCCTTGAACGCGTCGGAGAGATACCGCAGCACCGCACCCTCCGAGCGGGTCAGGCCGTACTCGCTGACGAACTCCCGGAAGGTCTGCGCCCGCTCCCACATCTCGCGCACCACCGACTTCGGCGCCAGCTTCCCGTCGGCGGCCCACGGATTGGTACGCAGGTACACCTCGAAGGTGTACTGCAGCATCTCCTGCAGCGGCTTGGGGTAGGTCACCTCGTCGAGCAACTCGATGCGTTCGTCGTACTCGATGCCGTCGGCCTTCATCTGCGCGACGGCTTCGCCGCGGGCCTTGTTCAACTGCGCGGACAGGATCTGCCGGGGATCCTCCAGCGTGGCCTCGATCACCGAAACCACATCCAGCGCATAGGTTTCGGCGTCGACGTCGAGGACGTCCACCGCGGCCAGGGCAAACGTCGACAGTGGCTGGTTCAGCGCGAAATCGGGTGGCAGGTCGACGGTCAGCCGGTATTGCCTGCCGTCGGCCTCCGGTTCGGGGAGCCGTTCCAGAATGCCGGCCTGCAGCAGCGAGCGGGCGATGCCGACCGCTTCCAGGATCAGCTTGAGCTGACGTTTGCGCGGCTCGTGATTGTCGGTGAGCAATCGGCGCATCGACTCGAACGGATTCCCCGGGCGATCGACGACATCCAGGATCATCCCCGTCGAGACCCGCATGGTGCTGGTCAACGATTCCGGCGCGGCCTCCACCAGTCGTGTCATGGTCGCCTCGCTCCACGGCACCATGCCCTCGGGTACCTTGCGGCGCACCAGCTTTCGCCGCTTCTTCGGGTCGTCGGCGACTTTCGCGAACTGCTTGAGGTTCTCCACCTCATGGTCGGGCGCCTGGACGACGACGGTGCCCGCGGTGTCATAGCCCGCGCGGCCCGCGCGGCCGGCGATCTGATGGAATTCCCGGGCGCTGAGCAGCCGGGTGCGGGTGCCGTCGTACTTCGACAGCGCGGTGAACACCACGGTCCGGATCGGCACGTTGATGCCCACGCCCAGAGTGTCGGTGCCGCAGATGATCTTCAGCAGGCCGGCCTGGGCGAGTTGTTCGACGAGGCGCCGGTATTTGGGCAGCATGCCGGCGTGGTGCACGCCGATGCCGTGGCGCACCAACCGGGACAGCGTGGCGCCGAAGGCGGTGGAGAAGCGGAAGGCGCCGATGTGTTCGGCGATCGCGGCCTTCTCCTCCTTGGTGCACACGTTGACACTCATCAGGGCCTGGGCGCGTTCCAGGGCGGAGGCCTGGGTGAAGTGCACGACGTAGATGGGCACCTGCTTGGTGGCCAGCAGTTCCCCGATGGTCTCGTGCATCGGCGTGCTGGCGTACGAGTAGTACAACGGCACCGGGCGTTCCGCGCCGGCCACCAGTGCCGTCGGCCGGCCGGTGCGCCGGGTCAGGTCCTCCCGCAGGAACGTGACGTCGCCGAGGGTGGCCGACATCAACAGGAACTGTGCGCGCGGCAGTTCCAGCAGCGGCACCTGCCACGCCCAGCCGCGGTCGGGGTCACCGTAGAAGTGGAACTCGTCCATCACCACCAGGCCGATGTCGGCCCCGGCACCTTCCCGCAGGGCGACGTTGGCCAGGATCTCGGCGGTGCACGCGATGATCGGGGCGTCGGCGTTGACCGAGGCGTCGCCGGTCAGCATGCCGACGTTGTCGGCCCCGAACACCTCACACAGCGCGAAGAACTTCTCACTGACCAGGGCCTTGATCGGGGCGGTGTAGAAACTGACGCGGTCCGTCGAGAGCGCCGCGTAGATCGCCCCGGTGGCCACCAGCGACTTACCGGAACCGGTGGGCGTGGCCAGCACCACGTTCGCGCCGCTGACCATTTCGATCAGGGCCTCTTCCTGCGCGGGGTACAGGGTCGTGCCCGCCTCCTCGGCCCAGGCGGCGAATGAGGTGAACAGTTCGTCGGGGTCGGTGTCAGGCGCAGGCAACAGGGTTTTCATGTCTGCTCCAGCCTGCCTGACCGACCTGCCTCGCGCGCACGACGGGTCGAATACGATTTGCCCGTGTCGCTCACCGAGGGCCAGGTCTTCGCCGGATACACCATCCGGCGACTGCTCGGCGCGGGTGGGATGGGCAGCGTGTACCTGGCCGACCATCCGCGGCTGCCGCGCCAGGATGCGGTGAAGGTCCTCGCGGCGACGCTGACCGCGGATCCGGAGTACGCACCGCGGTTCCGGCGCGAGGCGGATCTGGTGTCCACGCTGTCGCACCCCAACATCCTCGGCGTGTATGACCGCGGCGAAGTCGACGGCCAGCTCTGGATCTCGATGGTCTACGTGGCGGGCACCGACGCGGCCCGGCTGTTGCGTGACCACTATCCCAACGGGATGCCCGCGCACGTGGCGTTGCCGATCATCGCCGGCGTCGCCTCGGCGCTGGACTATGCGCATCAGCGCGGCCTGTTGCATCGAGATATCAAGCCGGCCAACATCTTGCTGGAATCCGACACCTCGCGGATCTATCTGGCCGACTTCGGCATCGCCCGCCCGATGGACGACTCGACGAAGCTGACCGCGACCAACATGGCGGTCGGAACGGTCGCCTATGCCGCACCCGAGCAGTTGCGCGGCGAGCCGATGGATGGGCGTACCGACCAATACGCGTTGGCCTGCACCGCATTTCATCTGCTCACCGGAACCACGCCGTACGCCGACAGCAACCCAGCGGTGGTGATCACCAGGCACGTCACCGCGCCTGCCCCGTCCCTGGGCGCCCGGCGCCCGGACCTGCGCGGGCTGGATCCGGTACTGGCCAGGGCGATGGCCAAGACCCGCGAAGCCCGGTACCCCAGCTGTCAGGAATTCGCGCATGCACTGCAATACCAACTGAATGCGCCTATCGAGGATCACCGCAGCCAGCCCACCTCGACCGCCGTCACGCCGCCGCCCACGCAGGCGTCCAGCACCCCGCCGGCACCGAAGCCTGTCTCCAAAGGTGTCTCCAAGCCACTGATCGCGGTGCTGTCGGTCCTCGCCCTGATCCTGGTCGCCGGTGGTGTCTTCGCCGGGACGCGACTGCTGTCGCGCGACGACCAGCCGGCCGCAGGACCGGCGCCGTCGGCCGCCCCCACCGCGCAGGTGGCCACCGGATCCGGTTTCACCGGCCTGTACCGGGCCGACTTCGGGCCCGGTACCGACCTGGAAGGCAACCCGGTTCCGGGCGCACCGGCGACCACCGGCACCTACGACGTCCGCTCCGGGTGCGGTGCAGGCGGGTGCATCGCGACCGCGTCCTATGTCGGGGAGAGCGGCATCGTGCTGGTCTCGGACATGACCTTCGACCTGATCGCCGGCGACTGGGTCGCCGTGGCCACCGCGTCCGTGCAGTGTCCCGATGTGCCCACCGAGGTGTGGGTGGTCTACACCCTGACGCCGCAACCCGACGGAACGCTCACCGGTGAGACCGCCAGATCCACCGCGAACAACTGCGGAAGCGGCAAGCGGACGGTGACGTTCACCCGCACCGGCGAGAACGAGCGCAGCACGCTGCCCGACCCGACCACCCTCCCGCCACGGGTGACGTCTCCGGCGTCGGGTCTGCGCGGGCGCTATCACGAGTCCACGGTGTACGCGAACGGCGGCTACGCGCCCGGGTCGCCGGACCTGCAGGTGCGCACCCACTGTCTGCGCACCGGTGACCGGTGCATCAGCATGTTCCACGCGATCGACGGCGTCGTGACCCTGGTGTTCGCCGACGGCAAATGGGTGCGCAACGAAGAGGGCATCGTCCCGTGCGCCATGGGCGGTACGACCAACACCAAGATCACCGCCGAGTACCCGTTGACGGGCGATGCGCAGGATCCGATCCCCGTGCTGTCCGGCAAAGGGCAGAACATCTCCACCGGCGGCGAATGCAAGGGCGGAGATTTCACGGACAAGTTCGTCCGCACCGGCGATTAGCGCGCTAGGGTCGGATCGCAATGACTACATCAGATGCGTTGCGGCCCAGGGTGAAGCACGCACTGGTCCTTGCCAGCGTGGTGGCCCTTGCCGCATGTTCGCACACCAGTGACCCTTCGGCGCCCACCAATTCGGTTGCAGCGCCCACGGCTACGCCGCCGCCGATCGTCAGTCCCACCCTGCTCAACGTGGGCAGCTACCCCACGGCGCCGCGACCCCCGCTCGGTAACGCGGGCTCCGTCGAGGCCGGTGTGGCAGCGGACGCGCGCGGGATGGCCGAGTTCGTCATCGGGCCCTGGGACGTCGACAAGACGCTGGTCAAGCCGTACCTGAGCGCTTATTACATCCTGACCACTCCGCTCCTGCTGGCACAGTTGGGCCCGGAGGCCATCGCGACGGCCGCGCAGGAACACGGATTCGTCAACGGCTTCGCCTCCGCGCGCAGTTCGGACAAGGCGGTCTTCGTCAACGCGGTGTTGCGATTCCCCGACCCCGCGGCCGCCACCGCCGCCGCGACGGCGATGGCAGACGCCGCCGCTGCGAGTCCCGTCGGTGGGGCCCAACCGCAGCGCGCCCCCGTGCCAGGCCATCCCGAGGCGGCCGCCGTCAGTTACGACTTCACTCCGCACGGCGCGGATCACCCGTGGTCGGTGGTGCGGTCGTTCACCCCGCACGGCACGTTCGTATTCATGCAGCTGGCCCAGGACGCCGACGGCCGGGATGCCGCCGCGGCTCTGATCACCAAGGCGATCGACACACAGGGACCGGCGATCGACAAGTTCACCCCGGCCGGCCTGCCGGCGTTCGCCGAGGTCCCGCTCGACCCGACCGGCCTGCTGGCCCGCACCATCCCGCTGGGCGGGGAGGTCAGTGCCAGCAAGAACGCCGTGTATCCAGCCAAGGCGGCCATGCACTTCCAGACCGATCCGGTGGCATCCAAGACACTGTTCTCCGACACCGGGGTGACCATGGTCGCCATGGGCAAGGCGAACGTCTACCAGGCCAAGCAACCGCTGACCGCACTGATGATCACCAACGGTTTCAACGCCGAGGTGCTGTCGGAGGGGGCCACACCGGCCGACGCGGTGCAGGCACTGCCCGAAAGTCATTGCGCCGCACGCCCGAAGAGCTTCTACTGCGTGGCCCCGGCGGGTCAGTACGCGATCGAGGCGACCGGTGCCGAACTGCCGGATGTCCAGCAGTTGGTGGCCGCCCAGTACGTGTTGCTCACGGCCAAGTGAGAGGTTCGGTCAACAGAACCGGCGCCTGAGCCATGAAGCGCGGGCGGCGGCCATGATGGCGGTCCGCCGCGTGGACGGTGAGTGGATGCAACACGAACATGTCCCCGGGGTGCCCCGGGGGGGAGGCCCCCGGGCGGCTCGTGCTGGCGGCGGCGACGCGTTCGCCCGCCGTCACCGCATCCATCGGTTCCGTACCGAGCACTCCGCCCGCGTCATGGTGTGACCCGACGCGGATGCGGGTGGGGGCGTCCGGAGCGCCGACTTCCGACAGCAGGGTCAGCAACAGAACGGTGTGGGGGCGCCCGGATACCGCCCACGAGCCGTCCGGGAGCGGTGTGTTGTGGTCGATGTGCCAGCCGCGGTCATCGGTGTCCGGTTCCAGAGGGAATCGAATGGCGATGTTGCCCAGCGATGCTCGCGGTATCCAGCGATCCGCGCCGACCAGGTCGTCCAGTGTGTCCGCCAAGGCGGAATGGCGGGTGAGCGCGCCGAACGGGGCAGCTCCGGCCAGATCGGCGGTCCACACCACCGGACGTGTCCATTGCCGAGGGTGATGCGGTGCGAGCCCGATACGTTCCCACAGCAGCGCCTGGGCGGCGAGGGCGTCCTCGCGCACCGCGGCGCCGTCGATCCGGACGTAGCCGTCGCGACGGAAGGCGTCGACGTCGGTCATCGTCTCAGCGTGCCCCGGCGCCGGTGCCCGGCGCCACTGGTTTTTCGCGCTACCGGATGGCCAGCCCGGTGATCGCGCGGGAGATCACCAGGCGCTGAATCTCGCTGGTGCCTTCGAAGATGGTGAAGATTTTCGCGTCGCGGTGCATGCGCTCCACCGGATAGTCACGGGTGTAGCCGTTGCCGCCGAGGATCTGGATGGCCTCGTCGGTGACATACACGGCGGTCTCGCTGGCCACCAGCTTGGCCATCGACCCTTCGGCGTTGTCGAAGTTCTGATTGTTGCGTGCCATCCACCCGGCGCGCCACACCAGCATCCGGGCGGCGTCGATGCGGCACTTCATGTCGGCGAGCTTGAACGCGACGGCCTGGAATTCGCCGATCTTGCGGCCGAATTGCTCACGCTGGCTGGCGTAGTCGAGTGCGTACTCGTAGGCGGCGCGCGCCACACCGACCGCCATGGCGCCGACGGTGGGTCGGGTGCGTTCGAAGGTCTTCATCGCGGCCTGTCCGCCGGCCGATGCACCCGACTTGACGCGGGCGACCCGCTCCTCGAACTTCTCGCGGCCGCCGAGGATCAGGTCCTCGGAGAGGCGGACATTGTCGAGGACGACCTCGGCGGTGTGCGAGGCGCGGATACCGTGCTTCTTGAACTTCTGACCCTGGGTCAGGCCGTGGGTGTCGGGCGGGATGATGAACGTGGCCTGCCCACGGGATCCGAGCTCCGGGTACACCGACGCAACCACGATGTGCACGTTGGCGATACCGCCGTTGGTGGCCCAGGTCTTGGTGCCGTTGAGTACCCATTCGCGGGTCGCTTCGTCATAGCGCGCCCGGGTGCGGATGGCGCCGACGTCGGAACCCGCGTCGGGTTCCGAGGAACAGAACGCACCCAGCTGCGGCTCGCCCGGTGTGCCGAACATCGCGGGCAGCCACAGGCCGATCTGCTCGGGAGTTCCGTTGCCCGCCAACGCCGCAGCGGCCAGGCCGGTACCCAGGATGGACAGCGCGATGCCGGCGTCACCCCAGAACAGCTCCTCGAAGACGGTGATGAATCCCAGCCCGCTCGGCTCGGCGGCCTGCGTCCCGAAGAACTCGGGGGAGTACAGCCCGACCTTGGCCGCTTCGGCGATGATCGGCCACGGCGTCTCCTCGCGCTCATCCCATTCGGAGGCGGCGGGCCGCACGATCTCGGCGGCGAACTGGTGTACCCAGTCGCGCACCTCGATGACGTCGTCGGACAGTTGGAGCGAGAAGGTCATGTGAACTCCTGAATCAGTGTGGTGCTCAAGGTTTCTTGGGGATGGTGTGGCGTTCCAGGACGGCGGTGGTCTGGTCCACCCAGGCCTCGAAATAACGGTCGTCGTCGACGTTGCCGGGGGTGCGGTTGGTCAGTGCGCGCAGCGTGACGTTGTAGCAGAGCGAGGCGATGGCGACCGACGCGGCGGCTTCCGGATCGGGAATCGCGGTGCGGCCGGCCCGATTCGACGCGGAGAGTTCGTCGGCGAAACGTTGGTAGGCGTTGTCGGTGATGACCTGCCACGTCTTCTCGTCCAGGTCGCCGAGCTCGTCGGGTTCGCGAAGCATGACCCGCAGCAACTCTTCGCTCTCGGTGAGGTTGTTCCAGATCAGCTGGCCTGCGGTACGTACCGAGGCCTCCACGCCCTTCTGGTCGCCGGAGTCGTACTGCTCGCGGGCGGTCACGATCTTCTCGATGCGGCTGGCGACGGCGGCCTCCAGCAGCGCACGTTTCGAACTGAAGTGCTTGTAGAGCGCACCGGAACCCGGCGCCAGTCCGGCCGCCTGCTGGATATCGGCCACCGACGTCGCCCCGTAGCCCTTGGCAGCGAACAGCTGCAGCGCGGTGGCCATGAGTTGATCGCGGCGGGAGGCGGTCACAGGTGAGAGAGTACTCACTCACCATGCGGGCGGCAAATGCCCCTCTGCCACGCCCGTACCCTCGGTGGGTATGACGGACACGCGGTCACCGGCCGCCGCGCTGCTGGCCCATGCGGGTGGCGTGCGCGGCCTCATCCACACCGCGCTCCCGGTCACTGTGTTCGCCGCCACCTCGGCGCTGGCAGGGTTGGTCCCCGCGGTCGCCGCCGCCGTCGGTGTCGCGGTGGTGATCCTGGTGTGGCAGCTGGCGCGCCGCGAGTCCATCCGTCCCGCGCTGTTCGGTTTCGGCGGTGTGCTGCTGTGTGCCGGCCTGGCGTTCATCACCGGTCAGGCCAAGGACTTCTACCTGCCCGGCATCTGGATGTACCTCGGCATGGCGATCGCCTTCACGGTGTCGGTGCTCATCCGGCGCCCACTCGTCGGTGTCGTGTGGGCGCGGGTCACCGGGCGGGACGGCAGCTGGCGCGGGGTCCGACGGGCCCGGCTGGCCTTCGACACCGTCACCGTGGTGATGGCGCTGGTGTCCTGGACCCGGTTCTTCGTCCAATACCACCTGTACGACTCCGATCAGGCCGAGCTGCTCGCGATCGCCCGCGTCGCGATGGGCTGGCCGGTGTTCGTGGTCACCTCGTCGTTGATCTACCTGGCCATTCGCACGGCGATCCGGGCGGTACCGCACCCGGCCGACTGACGCCAGCGAACACCAGGTGGGCATGAATCACCTGCCCGGCGGGTACCCGCCACGCATGACGACTGCCGGTATGCGGCTCAACGACCGCGATATGGCCGACGCCCAACACGTCATAGGGGCGGTGGCTTCGGCGTTCTCCGCCAAAGTGGTGGGCCAGGAACATCTGCGGGAGTCGATCCTGCTGGGGTTGCTCGCGGGCGGCCACCTGCTGATCGAGAGCGTCCCGGGCCTGGCAAAGACCACGGCGGCGCGCGTCGTCGCCGAATCCGTGCACGGCGGCTTCCGGCGCATCCAGTGCACGCCGGACCTGCTGCCCAGCGACATCATCGGTACCCAGATCTATGACGCCACGGCCAACACGTTCGTGACCCAACTCGGGCCGGTGCACACCAACATCGTGCTGCTCGACGAGATCAACCGGTCCAGCGCCAAGACGCAGAGCGCGATGCTGGAGGCGATGGAGGAACGCCAGACCACCATCGCCGGCGTGGAATACCCCATACCCGAGCCGTTTCTCGTCATCGCGACCCAGAATCCGGTGGATCAGGAAGGCACCTATCCGCTCTCGGAAGCCCAGACCGACCGCTTCATGCTCAAGGACATCGTCCGATACCCGACGATCGACGACGAGGTCGAGATCATCGCGCGGATGGACACCGGGCTGTACGACAAGGACCATCACACCGCCCCGGTCGTCGGCATCGAGGACATCCGCAGAATTCAGCAGGCGGTGCGCGGCGTGCATCTGGACCGGGCCCTGATCCAGTACGCCAGCACCCTCGTCGCGGTGACCAGGGCACCCGACGGGCAGCTGCCCGCGAACATGGCCCGGCTCATCGAGTACGGCGCCAGCCCCCGCGCCACCATCGCCTTCTGCCGCACCGCCCGTGCCCTGGCGGTGCTGCGCGGCCGCGGGCACGTCGTGCCCGAGGACATCGCGGACGTCGCGCACCGGGTGCTACGACACCGCCTCATCCTCGGCTTCGAGGCGGCCAGCGCCAGGATCACGCCCGACTCGGTGGTCGACGCGGTGCTGCGCGCCGTCCGCGTGCCCTGACCCGACATGGGCAGGCATTTAGACAGCGCGAGAGCGCATTTCGGCCGTGACGCCGGCGGTCTGCTCGACGGCGGACGCTACGCGTTGGTGCACACCCGCAGCCTGGAACTCGATGACCTCCGGCCGTATGTGCCGGGCGACGATGTCCGCGACATCGACTGGAAGGCCACCGCCCGCTCCGGCCACACGTTGATCAAGCGGTTCGTCTCCGAGAAACACCACAAGGTCCTGGTGGTCGCCGACACCGGACGCAACATCACCGCCCTGGCGCCGTCCGGAGAGCGCAAACAAGAGGTGGCGCGCAACGTGATCGGCGCGGTCGGGTTGCTGACCGTGCCCCGTTCCGACCAGATCGGCATGGTCCTCGGCGACGCCAGGGGCTGTGTCGACATCCGGTTGCGCCGCGGCGAGACACACATCGAATACCTGCTGCACCGCTTCCACCACCACAGCACCACCACACCGGCGGCCAGTAACATCGCCGTCCAGTTGAATTGGGTGGCAAAGCATTACCGGCACCGGCTGCTGATCGTGGTAGTGGCCGACGAACCCGACCCCAGTCCCGAGCTGGCCGAGGTGCTGACCCGGTTGACCGCCCGGCACGACCTGATGTGGGCGATGATCTCCGATCAGCCCGCGGTGTCCTCCGCCGAGGACGAACGGGCCGGCTTCGACATCGCGGGCGGCACGTTCGTACTCAGTGGTGCCGAGCTGGGAGCCGGTGTCGTGCAGGCCTACCGCGAGTCCGAAGAGCAACGACGCCAGCAAGTTTCGGAGTTCCTCACCACGCACGCGGTCGTGCACACGGACTTCGCGGGGAGCGCGGGCATCAGGTCGGGCCTGACGGCGATGACGGAGGTGTATGCCCGTGCCCGATGATCTGCTCCGCTACGTCACCGGGCCGCAACCCTACGCGCAGGTCTGGCTGTGGGTCGCCGTGTTCTGCCTGGCCGTCCTGATCATCTGGTACGCAGCCGTTTTCGCGCTGACCGCGCCTGGCAGACGGCTTCCCGAGGTGCGGGTGCTGTCGGGTGCGCGCGATCATCTGATCAAGCGCCGGTCCGCGCGCGCCATCCGGGCCATCGCGGTGCGCTATCGCCGCGGCGAGCTCGCGCCGGCGCCGGCGGGTGCGGCCGTCAGCGCAGAAGTGCGCCGCTTCCTGCACCGGATCACCGGTCTGCGGGCCGAATACATGCAACTGGGCGCCATCGCCGACAGTGAACTGGCCTCCGCCGCAGCGGTGTTGGCGGACCTGGTCGACGCGCAGTTCAACGCGGACTCCGCGGTGGACGTCGGCGACGTCAGCGACCGCGCCGAGGAACTGGTCCGCACATGGACCTGAGATGGTGGATCGTCGCGATCGCCGGGTGCGTGGCGCTCGCGGTCGGAATCGGCGCGGCGGTCCTGTGGCCGACGGGCGCCGAGCGGCGACAGTTGCGTCCGCTGGCCAACACCGCCCGGCTGACCCGGCTGCCGCAGTACCGCCGGGCCGTCCGGCTGCGGACCCTGCGGCTCGCGGTGACCGCGATCCTGCTGGTCACCGGGTTCGCCGCGGCGGTCCTCGCCGCGGGCAGGCCCACCGGACTGCCCTCTGCGGCAAACGATCACACCGTGCGGTCCGCCGGCGACATCATGGTCTGCACGGGCGCCCCATCGACCGACCCGGCGGTCGCCGCAACGCTGCAGTACTTCGCCGAACAGGTCACCACCCTGGGCGCCGAACGGATCGGGCTGACCTCGGCGAACCGCCGCGCCGTCCCATTGACTCGTGACTACCAATATGCCGCCGCGCAATTCGCCGAGCTGGCCCGGTCCGGCAGCGACGGCCGGTTGATCGCCGATGTCACCTACACCGACTACGCCACAAGTGTCGAGGACGTGCTGGCGATGTGCCTGACCGGCTTCCCGGATTTCGGCGCCCCGGCCCCGAGTCCACGGTCCCTCATCTACGTGGGACCCGGGACGCTTCGGCAGCCGAATGAGGTTCGGCCGCAGCTGTTCACCGCGGACCGGCTTCGGGATATGGCCACGGCGGCAGGAGTTCAGGTGAACGCCATCGTATCGGGCCAGGACACCGCAACCATCGACACCCTGGTCCGATCGACCGGCGGCCTGTTCCATCCAGGCGCCGGTGCGGCTGCGGCACAGCTGGACGAGATCCGGGCGCATCCGCCGGCGCCGGGTGAGGCCGAGCACGTCGCGGCGCGGACCCTCGAATCACCGGACATCCCACTGGTGTTGGCGCTGCTGGCGGTCACCGGCCTGCTGGTGTTCTCGCGGGTGGTGCGGCGATGACCTTCCTGCCGGTGGTGAACCCGATCGTCCTGGCCGCGCTGTGCGCGGTGATCGTCCTGTGTAGCGCCGCGGCGCTGCTGCGGATCCGGGCTGCCGGGTGGCCGCGGAAACCGTTGTGGCGCTGGGCCGCTGTCACCTCGGCCGCCGTGCTGCTCGCGCTGGCCTGCTGGCGTCCCGTCGTCGGGGGTGACGTCCAGGCGAGGCCGGTGGGGGACACCGCCCCGAGTGTGTTCGTGGTGCTGGACCGGTCCCCGGACATGCGCACCGACATGGCCGCGGCCCGCGCCGACGTGGACGCGCTGATCGACCGCTACCCCGGCGCCCGTTTCGCACTCGTCACATTCGCGGCCGAGCCGTCGCTGGACTGGCCGCTGTCGGCCGACACCTGGAGTCTGCGTCCGGTGGTCTCGGCCGTGCGGCCCTACGCCGAGAACGCCGACGCCCTGAGCCAGGCGAATGCCGGGGCCGCGGGCACCGTCCTGCGCTACCAGCTGATCAGCGCGCGCCAACAGTACCCACGCGCGGACAACCTGGTGTTCTACCTAGGTGCCGGGGCACCCGGATCACGTCTTCCGACAAGACCGTTCGACCTTCCTGCCGGTGCGGTCGATGGCGGCGCCGTTCTCGGCTACGGCACATCCGGAGGCGGCGCGCTGCAACAGGTCGCCGGTCAGATCGGGGTGCCCTTCCTGCCACGAGCGGACGCCGGGCCCCTGGATGCGGTGCTACCGCAGGACACGAGCGGCGGGCAGGACGACGCGCTGACCGCCGCGCGATTCATCGAAACATATTGGGCGCCGGCAGGTATCGCGGCAGTGCTGCTCCTCGCGGAACTGGTCGTGATCCTGCGTGAATTCCGTCGTACCCGGTCCGTCGACGTCGGGGCACTGCGGTGAGGCGGCGGCTGCTGCTGTGGTCGGCACCCGTGGTGGTGCTGATCGTCCTGCTGATGGTGAAGGCGGTCTCCGTCGTGGTGCTCGGCAACTCGGCCGAACGGCACTTCGCCGAAGGCGATCAGGAAGGCCTGCGCACGGACGTCGCCGGGCTCGGAGTGCTCAACGTCCTGGAGCCGGCCAACGCGCCGTTCGCCGACGGGGCACTCGCGGTTCTGGGCGGCCGGCTCGACGCCGCCGACGACCGCTTCTCGGCCGCGCTCGACGGCACGGACGCGGCGGCATCGTGCCCGGTCCGGGTCAACCTCGAGCTGGTTCGCGAGACACTGGGCGACCGGGCAGCAGGCATCTTCGACCCGGACATGGCGGCGCGGCAGTACCGCAGCGCGCTCGAGGCCGTGCGGGGAGCACCGTCCGGGTGCTTCGCCGGTAACGCCGATCCCGACCCCGGTCGGCGCGCGGTCCTCGATGGCGCTGCCGCCCGGCTGGAGGACAAGTTGCGGGCGCTCGCGACCCTGCCCCCACCGCCACCACCACCCCCGCCGGCGGTGGCCGCCCCGGCGCCCGCCCCGATCGTCGGGACGTCGCCCACCGAACAGGAGCCCGCGCGGCAGCTGGATCCCGGCGCCGGCGATCCCGTGGAGCGGTTGCAGCAGATCCTGCGCGACGCGCGAGGTTAGCCCGAACGTCATCAGTTCGATCCTGTCGCGTGCGTTAATAAGCGTGATATCCGGTGGTCGAAGGGGATGACATGAGGCGGCGCACTTTCCTTGCGAGCGGGGCGGGCGCGGTCGCGGCGTTGTCCGCGCAGTCGGTCGTGGCCTGCTCGTCGCCGGAGAACAGCGCCGCCCCGGCACCGAGCACCGACGCCACCGCCGAGGTGATTGCGAAACTGCGCGCCCAATACGCGGAATTCGACACCGAGTACGTCGACAACGCCATCGTGCCCAACTACCTCGTCAGCATGTACGAGGGTCAGCGTCCGGTGCTGCCGATGATCGACGTGGCGCTGACGAAGGAGAACGCGCTGCCCACCGATCTGTGGGGACTGCTCAGCAAGACCTGGCGCCCGGATCCCGAGGCCGGCGTGACGGTGTTCCTGCAGGGCCTGGAGAAGCGCGGACCGGACAACCGCCGCAAGCGGATCTACATGTCGGCGGTCACGCCCGACCTGTACGACGGGGCCTACCGCGCCAAGATCGTGAAATTCTGGACCGATCTGTTCGCCCCCGGCAACGCGAACAAACCGCTGATGCGGATCTACCTGGACACTTTCTGGGACCTCTACTGGGATCTGCACCTGGGCGTGCGGGGGGACCAGATCCCGGCGCAGGTCCGCGAGATCGGCGCGAGCTTCAACACCGTGCTGGCCTACCGCGATCCGACGCAGAAGATCGTCTACGACAACTACATGACGGTCCGCAAGCACCTGGACTTCCTCAAGACGTGGATCGACGACCGGCTGGCGGACCTGAGCTCGGGGAAGACGCCGGATCGCGAGAAGACCTTCGGCTGGTACTGGCTGGCCAACGGCGAAGGCAGCGAGTACTTCAACCACAAGGATGTGGTGTTCGAGTGCTTCCACAACTTCGTCGCGTTCAGTCAGTGGGGCAACAGCCTGTACAACGTGATGGCCAAACTCGCTGACACCGGCGGAGATCCGGGCGCCAAGGACTGGTTCGCCAAGACGATGTCGGGTGACCCGGACCGTCCGGACGGGTCGGCGTTCCCGCCCCTGGAACGTCTGGTGATGGAACTGTTCCGCACCATCTCCCCGAACGGCGGCAGCATCTCCGCCCTGTCGGAGACCCGCAAGCCGCCGTTCGACCGCAACGGCTACATCGTCAGCCCGCACACGTCGACGAGTCATGACCCCGTGCAGTGGCGCAACCCCGACGAGTTCGACCCATCGCGCTACAGCGGTGTGCCCACCAGTCAGGACGTGGACGAGGCGAAGATCCATCAGATGGGTCTGGCCAATTGCCCCTTCACGCCGACCTCGTTCGACGTGAAGGACGGTCGCAAGGCCGCGCTGCGCAACAGCGCGTTCGGCACGGTCTTCGGTGTCGCGGACGACCGTCCGATGCCGGTCTGCGACTACGCCGGCTTCGCGCCGTTCGGCTTCGGCTACCGGCGCTGCCCCGGTGAGCAGTTGACGCTGATGGCGTTCGAAGACCTGCTGCGCAAGGCCGCCGCCGAGAAGCTCGCCTTCGTGAAGATCGGCGGCTCCGATCACGAGCAGTTGCCGATCGGCCCCGGCACCGTCATCGCCGACAACCTCGGGTTCGTCCGCCGCGGCTGACGCAAGCTCGAGCGCATTGCGGAAAGTTAACAATTCGGTGCTGCCCCGGCGTTGACGCTCGCGCAAAGTGGCGTGGCGTGGTCTGGTGGATGGTGATGCCTACTACCAAGCTCTCCGTTGTCCGCCTGACCGCGTCCGCCGCGGCGGGCCTGACGCTGCTCGCCACCGCCGCGGGACTGGCCGGCGCCGCACCGGACAGCGACAGCCAGGGCTATGTCGATTCCACGGCGCGGTGCAGCGCCCCGGCGGTCGCCGTCCTCTTCGGCAGCACGTCGAGCGCGCGCGTCGCCATCTGCAAGACCTCCGGCGGCAGTTACGAATATCGCGGCGTTCGGGTGCGTGACGGCGCCAAGCTCGTGCTCAAGGCCACCGCCTCGAACGGCGGGTTTGTCGCCGAGAGTGACGGCGTCACCTACACCGTCACCTCCAATGGGCTGAAGGTGAGCACCGGCGGCACAGTACTGCGCAACGAACCGTTGACCGATGTGCACGAACCGCAGGGCGCGCTCGCCACCTCGCCGTCCACGTCGACCAGTGGCACGTCGACCAGTGGCACCGCCACCACCGTGACCACGACAGTGACCTCCACGACGCCGACTTCGACCACGCCGCTGCCGCCGCCGTTACCCGCGGAGGCCGGCGGCCGCTGAGCCACTTATTGGCAACCGTTACCATTAAAGAGTGTTCGTTGCTCCGCGCTGGCTGCTCCGCGTCCCCGAGCTCGACGAACTCGGTACCGGTGTCGTTCGTCTGACCGTGCCACTGGTCGACGACATGATCCAGATCGGGCTGGGTGGGCGGTACCGGACCGGCGCCATCGACGTGATCAGACGTCCTGCGCTTCTGACCGTGCGGCGCACCGACGGCCGGCCTTTACAAGCGCAGATTGTGCGTGACGAGCCGATCACCGTGCTGCGCGCGCCGATACCGCACCTGACGCTGCGGCGCGTTCATCGGGGACTGTGGATGGCACCCAGCGGGGTACCGGTCGCCACGGTGGCTGACCTCGAGCAACTGGTCCGGACCGTGGCGAACTTCGGCGTAGCCAAACAGCAGCGGGCCGGAATGGTCTCAGCCGCAGTATGAGTGGGTCGCGTAGGCCAACGCGTCCCGGTAATCCTGGTCCAGCTGATGTGTCGCCGCGGCGCCCTCGGTCGCATCGCGCAGGGCCGCGGCGCACGACGGTGAGTGCAGCAGATCCCATTGCGCTGCAATCTCATCGACGATCGTCGTATTCAGCGCGTCGATGCGCGCCCGCGACGACGACAGGTCCGGCGCGGTGGGTGGCGCGGCGGCGGGATCGAGTTTCCATTCCGCAAACCGGCGGTACTCGACGGCCTCGGTCGCATGAATCTGATCGGTGAAGATCCGTGTCACGTAGCCCGCATCGATCCCGCGGGTGTCCGCCGTGGTGCCGACGGAGGCGAGCACCTGCTGCACGCGAGCCGGATCTTCGATGTCGCCCTTGGTGATCCACTTGAGCGCGGCAACGGGATCGGCGACCTGCAGCCGCTCTGCGGCGGCCGACACCAGGGGATCGAGCGGGCTGGGCGTCGCGTGCGCCACCGCCGGCGTGACGGCCATCGCGGTGACGGCGGCCAGTGCGGCCAGTGCGGCCAGTCCGATTCTCATGATCAGCGCCGCAGAGCCGCGGTGCTGGGTTCGGCGGCGACGGCCAGCAGTCGTTGCGCGCGGTCGAGCAGGATGCGGTGCAGGTCGGCGTCGGAGACGTCGCTCAGATGCGGCTCGGTGATGCTGCCGAAGACGCCCGCGGTGATCATCCCGATAGTCACCCGGGTCGCGACGTCGACGGTCGGGCCGATCAGCAGCGTGCGCATGCGGTCGCCGCATTCCTCGAACTCCCGGTGCGATTTCACCAACTCGAGCACGGCCGGGTCGCCGTAGAACAAGCTGCCGATGCGCCGGTGCCGGATGGCCATCTCGACGAAGCCGCTGATGGTGGCGTCGCGGCGGGAATCCGGACTGGCGATGGTCTCGGCGATGCGCACCAACCGGTCCATGTCGTCGAACACCGGTCGCACGACGGACAGCACGATGTCGTCCTTGGTGTGGAACTGGTAGTAGATCGCGGCCTTGCTGACGCCGAGGTGGTCGGCGATCATCTGCAGCGATGTGCCGTTGACGCCGCGTTCGGCGAACAGATTCAGGGCGGCGTCGAGCACCCGCTCGCGTGCGAAGCCGCGCTGCGCCACTGGCTTGGCCATCCGACCCGCCTCCTTTCGCTGATCCGGCATGTGACCTGCTGCGCATCTTTGCACGGACAGTATCCGCCGTCACAGAGTTTGACGTTCGTCTTGTCCTAACTTAGCCGATTGGCTAATCTCGTCCAGTCGAGTAGCTAGGCTAATTGAGGCTGTTCACGGATCGGACGGAGTCGGGCGATGAACGTGTTGAAACGCGTGTGGATACCACTGGTCATCGTGGTGGTGGTGGCCGTCGCATCGTTCACGGTGATGCGGGTGCGCACCTTCTTCGGCACCGGTCCCGGCTACGTCTCCACGGAGAACAGCGCCGCCGATGAGAGCGAGCCATTCGATCCCAAGGTGGTGAAGTACGAGATCTGGGGTGAGCCCGGTGCGACGGCGAACGTCAACTACATGGATCTCGACGCCAAGCCGCAGCGCGCCGACAACGTCGCACTGCCCTGGACCCTCACGCTGAGCACCACCGCACCCTCTGTCTTCCCCACGATCTCGGGCCAGGGCGACGGTGCCTCGCTGTCCTGCCGCATCACCGTCGATGACGAGGTCAAAGACGAACGTACTGTCGACGGTGTCGGCGCCCATACCTACTGCTTGGTGAAATCCGCATGAGTGCACCTCAGACCGATCCGCCCACCGATCCCTTCACGGCCGCCCCGCACGCCACCGAACACGACCGTCGTGGCATTGCGAAATGGGTTCGCACCCTGGCTGTTCCGGTCATCATCGGCTGGATCGCCCTCGTCGTACTACTGAACGTCATCGTCCCGCAGCTCGAAGTGGTGGGGCAGATGAAGGCAGTCTCGATGAGCCCCGAGACCGCTCCGTCGGTGATCTCGATGAAGCGCGTCGGCGAGAACTTCCAGGAGTTCAAGTCGAACAGCTCGGCCATGGTGGTGTTGGAGGGCGACCACCAGCTCGGCGATGCAGAGCACAAGTTCTACGACGAGATGGTCGCCAAGCTGGAGACCGACAAGAAGCACGTCGAGCACATCCAGGACATGTGGGGCGATCCGCTGACCGCGGCCGGCGCGCAGAGCGCCGACGGCAAGGCCACCTACGTGCAGGTGTACACCGCCGGTAACCAGGGCGAGTCGCTGGCCAACGAATCGATCGACGCGGTGAAGGCGGCCGTCGACAGCCTCACCGCACCGCCGGGCGTGAAGGTCTACGTCACCGGTCCGGCCGCGATGACGGCCGATCAGCAGATCGCCAGTGACCGCAGCCTCAAGGTGATCGAGGCGCTCACCTTCTGCGTGATCATCGTGATGATGCTGCTGATCTACCGGTCGGTGGTCTCGGTGCTGCTGACCTTGGTCATGGTGGTGCTGGGCTTGGCCGCGACCCGCGGCGCGGTGGCGTTCCTCGGCTACTACGACATCATCGGGCTCTCGACGTTCGCGACAAACCTGTTGGTGACGCTGGCCATCGCCGCGGCGACGGACTATGCGATCTTCCTGATCGGCCGCTATCAAGAGGCGCGCACCCGCGGCATGGACCGCGAAGCCGCGTACTACGACATGTATCACGGCACCGCGCACGTGATCCTGGGCTCGGGTATGACGATCGCCGGTGCGACCTTCTGCCTGCACTTCACCAAGCTGCCGTACTTCCAGTCCCTCGGTATCCCGCTGGCCGTCGGCATGGTCACGCTGGTGCTCTGTGCTCTGACGCTGGGGCCGGCCATCATCTCGGTGGCCACCCGGTTCGGTAAGACGCTGGAGCCCAAGCGAAGTGCCCGTATCCGCGGCTGGCGCAAGATCGGTGCGGCCGTGGTGCGCTGGCCCGGCCCGATCCTGGTGGCGACGATTGCCCTGTGTCTCATCGGCCTGGTCGCGCTGCCGGGCTACAAGACCAACTACAACGACCGGAACTACCTGCCGCAGAACCTTCCCGCGGCCGAAGGTTATGCCGCGGCGGACCGGCATTTCAATCAGGCCCGGATGAACCCCGAACTGCTGCTCATCGAGAGCGACCACGATCTGCGCAACTCGGCGGACTTCCTGGTGATCGACAAGATCGCCAAGGCGGTGTTCCGTACCCCCGGCATCGGGCGCGTGCAGGCCATCACCCGGCCGCAGGGCACGCCGATCGAGCACACCTCGATCCCGTTCCAGATCAGCATGCAGGGCACGTCTCAGAAGATGAACGAGAAGTACCAGCAGGACATGATGGCCAACATGCTCAAGCAGGCCGACGACATGCAGTCGACCATCGAGAGCATGACCAAGATGTCCAACATCACCGTCCAGATGGCGGCCACCACCCATTCGATGGTCGGCAAGATGAAGAACATGACCGTCGATGTGGCCGAATTGCGGGACCACATCGCCGATTTCGATGATTTCTTCCGGCCCATCCGTAACTACCTGTACTGGGAACCGCACTGCTACGACATCCCGTCGTGCTGGGCCAT